>SLLF01000204.1 GCA_007134175.1 Kiritimatiellia bacterium
ATCCCGTTCTTACCCACGAGCCAATCTGCGCCGCGCTGATAAAGCTCCTCGACATGACCAAGTCTCTCCAGGTTCCATAACAGCCTCCACACACGTTCCGCCCAAGCAATTACTCCGTCAATTTCTTACAGCGCAACCGGCCCGATTCACTTAAACGGATTTCCGGGCGGGTTTGGTTCGTGGAAGTGTTTCGATTAAGACCGCTACCGATCTGCTTGCCCGTCCTATCTTATCCCGGCATACGAACAGGCCCCAATTATACAGATGCGACAGCCAAGATCGCAATCGCCCCTCCAGGACGCGCTCAAGCAGAAGGTCAGGGCGGTCTGCCGGGCCAAGGAAATTACCCTGCACGAGAACTATGCCGATCCCCGCGCCCTGGCCGCCCTTGTGCTCGACGACCTCACGGTGGCCATTGACGCCGAGTTCCCGGCCGACCAGGTGCCCGACGTCTGGTCGCGTGAGGACGGCTTCATTTTGTCGCACTCGGCCGGCCCTAAGGTCGGCTATGTAGTAACCGGGAACGCCGGTCTCGAGGGTAGCGTGTTGTTCGGTCACCGCGCGACTCTCGGAGTTCGGGCCGTATGGAAGTTCTGACGCCCCCTGATCTATCCCCGGCCTATACCGAACCACCTGCCATTGCAGCTCGATACCGGTTGAACGGCGTTCCAGGCCTTGGAATATTTCCGGGGGCGTTTTTCCAGACGTTGGAAAACGGACCGGCGATAGACCGTTTTCCGGAAGGCATTGGAAGGGACCCAAACTATGCGCGGCCATTTGGTTGAGCGTCGCTTCGGTTGGGATTGCCACGGCCTGCGCCAGCTGGTTGCCTCGATTGGCGCGCGGGACTATGCTGCCAACGAATACAGAAATAAAAAAAAGGACGATTCATGGTAGCCGACGGACGAAAGATTGCGATTGGTGATGTACACGGTTGTGGCCGGGAATTGGACCGGCTGTTGCGGGAACTGGCCGTAACCGATCAAGACCGTCTGTTTTTCCTTGGGGACTTGATTAATCGCGGACCGGAATCCAGGCGGGTGGTGCAGCGGGTACGCGAACTGCCGGGCGCGCGATGGTTGATCGGTAACCACGAGTGGCGGTTGCTGGCCTATCGCCGAACAGGTCTCGCCGATTATATACGCGAGCAGGATCGCGACACGCTGGCTCAATTGCAAGCAGACGACTGGGCATTTATCGAGCAGGGCGAGCCGTTCATCGAGCTGCCCGAACTGAATATGGTACTGGTGCATGGCGGCTTTGTACCGAACCGGCCATGGCGCACGGCGGAGGTGGAAACCATGGTGGATCTACAAGTCTTTGATCCGGCGAGCGGCGCATACGGTCGCTTGGGCCGGGTGCCGCAGGGGCGGTTCTGGCTCCATGACTGGCAGGGACCGCCCTTCGTCGTATGCGGGCACACGCCTGCCACGGATGTCTTCGCAACGGAATGGGGTTGCTGTCTGGATACCGGCTGCGTGTACGGCGGCCATTTAACCGCGATGGACCTCGATAAGAAAACGTGGTGCCAGGTCGAGGCGTACGCGAACTACGTAGGCCGACCGGTACCCCGCCAGCGTCCCGGACAGGTCTGATTCTTGAACCATCAAAATGGTTGCCGGTTACTTATGCAGATTGATCGATCAAACAAAGGGTACTGGTCATTTTATTGGCCGCTTGGTCTGACCAGTACCGCTCTGCTACTGGAAAGGCAGGTTCAAAACGGGCTGTTGGCCCGCTACCCGGATTCCACCAGTGAACTGGCGACCTTCGCCCTGGCACAAAGCAGTTTTCAACTGGTCAATGCGGCACTTATTTTCCTCCCCCAGATGGTCACGGTGCTGGGACGTTCGCGGTCTGCCCGCCGCCGTTGCAGATCATTTATCGCGTTGGTGGGTGTGATCTTGGCCTTCCCGCTGGCCTTCATGGCCTTTACGGCGGTAGGGCAGCAGGTATTGAATGGGCTGCTTAATATCCCGGTCGAGCTCGCACCGCAGGTGGCCCGCTACCTCCAATGGCTGGCGCCGCTGGTCATGGTCAATGCCATGCGCCACTATTGTACGGGTGTGCTCGTGCTCGGTCAGCGTACCGAAACGGTTACGCTGATGAACGTCACGCACATGGTGATTCTCGTGGCCGTATTGCTGACCGGTTTCCGGCTGGAGTGGGGGGCGCTGCCGACCCTGGCTTTGGGGACCGTGATGGCGAATAGCCTTACGCTCGTCGCCGCGGCCCTGGCCGCGGCAAAGATTAATCCCCCGGATCTGGCTGATGGCAAGCCGGCAAGCTGGCGGGCGATGTGGCGCTTCTTTTGGCCGGTGGCCCTTACCAGCCTCATGTTTGCGCTGAGCCGCCCGGTCTTGTATGCCTATGTCAACTTGACCACACAGGCGGTGGTCACCGTGGCGGCTCTTCGCGTAGCCTTCGACTTCGCCGCATTCTTCCAGAACCCGGTCAACCAGTTCCGGCATGTCTACGCCATGTTCGGTGCCACGGATCCGAACGGCGTCCGACGGTTTATGTTTCGCGTGACCGGTGTGCTGGTGGCCATCATGGCGCTGATCGTTTTTACGCCGCTAAGCGGGGTGGTGTTTGGCCACTTATTGGGCATTGAAGGCGAGGTGCTCCGCCGGGCCACGCAAGCCATGGCCGTACTTTGCCTGATACCGGTGATAATTGCCCTGCGCAACTTGAATCATGGCAAGATGCTGGTCAGGCGAAAGACAACGGCAATGGCAGTCGCCGCGATTCTGCGCGTCCTCGTAATTGCCGTGGCGGCCCGGGCGCTTTATGCCACCGGTTGGCTCGACCAGCGCACGGCCTGCCTCGCCCTCATCCTCGGGTTCGCTGTGGAAGCGTTCATCGTCCATCAGGCCGGTAGGCGTCATGCCGCCACTTAGACCCCCAATCTGAGACCAATCACACGTGTTGGCGTGTTGGCTGCCCCGAGTTGTGCCAGCTGGCGCGTCTCCGTAGGTGTTCACCGCTTGCCGGAATCTCTATTGTTCTTTGTCACCGTGTTCGATCCGATGAGCACGGCAGACGGTCCTGACCAGAACACCCCAGCTGGCATGGCGGCCGGGCGGGCCGCAAGGCACGTCTTTGAGCCTTGCGGCATAATACCGAACCGAGGCTCATCCTTGCCCGAAGGTGGAAATCGAAATGGTGGAGCGGATGGGAGTCGAACCCACGACCTTCGCATTGCGAACGCGACGCTCTCCCAACTGAGCTACCGCCCCGTGTCACTGCAATCTGATGAGTATGATTCCATAGGGACCATCCGGTGTCAATCTTTTCGGGATGGTCGTGCCGATGGCGTTCTCAGGTCCCGCAAAAGGTCTGGAATGTTCGGGTCCAGTCTGGCGGTGCCGGTGTGCGGTACGTATCCGCCGGAGGAAGGTCATAGTTATAGGGTTGTTTACAAACGGTCAGTAATTGCTGCAATGGCGCAAAGTCTAGCCGGGTTACTGCGGCGGCAAGTGCGCTTTCAACTTGGTGATTGCGGGGGATAACGGTTGGATTATGGGTTTGCATGAGCGCGGCTTTGGATGCGGGTGTGCCCGGTAACGCGTCGCAATGGGCCTGCCAGCGACGACACCATGCGGCAAAGGTTTCATCGTTCCAAGGGGCATTACTTGGGGGCGGTGCCTGGCCGTTGGCGCGTGTCCGTGCCAACACCGTCAAGTGAGCGAACGTATTGATGAAATCGGCTTGGTGGGTCTGCATCCAAGTCAACAGTGACCGTATCAGGTTCTTGTCCGCCTGCGTGGCTTGCAGCCCCCCGAGCTTGGCGTGAAAGATGGTTAGCCATTGGGCCTCGAATTGCTTGTTGGCGTTCAATAAAATTTCTTCAGCAAGTTGCACCGCTTTTTTCTCGGCGCCCGACAGCAAGGGCAGCAGCGTCTCGGCAAACCGTGCCCCGTTCCAGAGCGCGATGCGTGCTTGATTCCCGTAGGCATAGCGACCGTGATGATCGATCGAGCTAAAAACCGTGGCGGGGTCATAGGTATCCATGAACGCACAAGGTCCGTAGTCGATGGTCTCACCGGAGAGCGCGACATTGTCGGTATTCATCACCCCATGGATGAAACCAACGCCCAGCCATTGGGCCACCAAGCGGATTTGCCGTTCCAGAAAACGTTCCAGTAGATTGCAGTAGCGGTCCGGGTCTGGTGCAATATCGGGATAGTGCCGTTCCAGTGTGTAGTCGGCCAGCGCCTTAACCTGCTGGGGGCGTTGGGCGGCCGCGTATTGGAAGGTGCCGACGCGGATATGGCTGGCGGCCACTCGCGTCAGCACCGCTCCCGGTAGGGGCGTCTCGCGGTAGACGGATTCGCCGGTTGTCGCCACGGCTAAGCTGCGCGTGGTGGGGATGCCTAGGGCATGGAGGGACTCGCTGACCAGGTATTCGCGCAGCATGGGTCCCAGCGCTGCTCGTCCATCGCCGCGCCGCGAGAAGGGGGTAGGGCCGGACCCCTTGTACTGTACATCCCAGCGGGAGCCATCCGGAGCCATTTGCTCCCCGAGCACCAGAGCCCGGCCATCACCGAGCATCGTGAAGTGACCGAATTGATGCCCTGCGTACGCCTGCGCCAGTGGCTCAGCCCCCTGTGGCAACGTGTTTCCTGTCAACTCGGCTGCCCCTGCCGGTTCTTCGAAATGGTCTGGATCCAGCCCTAAATCCCCGGCCAGCTCTACATTGAAAAGTGCCAATCCCGGTCGATTCACGGGGGTGGGGGCGGTTTGCGTATAAAAGATAGCAGGCAAGCCCTCACGATAAGATTGTTGCAAACGCCAACCGGCACGATGTCCGGCGGGCGTATCACGCTGACTCGACATAGGTGACCTCCTTTATTTCAGTGTTCAAGTTGCGCAAGATACGCTCTCGGTCTCAGCCGCGCAAACCCCACATAGGGCAGATGCTTGATTTGTCGCAGCCGCTTGGGTACAGTTCGAGAGCGGATCAGGGCGCGGAAAAGGTAAAACACGTCTTGATCCAAGCCGGACGGTTAAGAGGAGGTCAATGTGATAGCAAATGGTACGCTGCTGGACGACAGAATTCCGGCTGGTCCGATACAGCATAAGTGGGCGGAACACCGGGCCGGCATTAAGCTGGTGAACCCCGCCAATAAGCGTAAATATAAGGTAATCGTGGTGGGCACCGGGCTGGCCGGTGGCGCGGCAGCAGCCACACTGGGTCAGTTGGGTTATCAGGTCCTTAATTTCTGTATTCAGGATTCCCCGCGACGGGCACATAGCGTGGCGGCCCAAGGAGGCATTAACGCCGCCAAAAACTATCAGAACGATGGGGATAGCGTCTGGCGCTTGTTCCACGATACGGTGAAGGGTGGCGATTTCCGGGCGCGAGAGGCAAATGTCTACCGGTTGGCCGAGCTCAGTACCGCTATCATCGACCAATGCGTAGCGGCCGGTGTGCCCTTTGCCCGGGAATACGGCGGCACCCTGGCTAACCGTTCCTTTGGCGGGGCCCAAGTGTCACGAACCTTTTATGCCCGCGGGCAAACCGGACAACAACTCTTGCTGGGTTGCTACGGTGCCCTCCAGCGCCAGGTGGAGGCGGGGCACGTATCCTTGTTCCCGCGCCGCGAGATGCTCGATCTGGTGTGCGTAGACGGACGGGCGCGCGGGATCGTATGCCGCAATCTGGTTACCGGTGCCATCGAGAAATATGCGGCCGACGCCGTTTGTGTCGCGACAGGGGGCTATTCTACTGTCTACTTCCTCTCCACCAATGCAGTGAATTGCAACGCCACCGCTGTCTGGCGTTGCTACAAGCAAGGGGCCTGCTTCGCTAATCCCTGTTTCACCCAAATTCATCCGACTTGCCTGCCGCAAGCGGGGGAGGGCCAGTCCAAGCTGACCCTGATGAGTGAGAGCCTGCGCAACGATGGCCGGGTCTGGGTACCAAGTACACCGGGTGACCAACGCGCCCCGCATGAGATCCCGGAAGCGGAACGGGACTATTTTCTGGAACGGCGTTACCCCGCCTTCGGCAACCTGGCTCCCCGCGATATCGCTTCGCGCGCCGCCAAAGCGGTCTGTGACGAGGGCTACGGCGTTGGACGTTCGGGTTACGCCGTCTATCTCGACTTCCGTGAGGCCTGTGACCGGCTGGGAACAACCGTTATTCGTGAACGCTACGGTAACCTGTTCGCGATGTACCATGAGATCACAGGCGAGGATCCTTATCGCGGTCCGATGCGTATCTACCCCGCGCCCCACTACACGATGGGTGGCTTGTGGGTGGACTACAACCTGATGACTACGGTTCCCGGCCTCTACGCCCTGGGCGAAGCGAACTTCTCCGATCACGGGGCGAACCGGCTGGGGGCCAGCGCGTTGATGCAGGGGTTGGCCGACGGCTATTTCATCCTGCCGACTACGATAGCGGATTATCTGGCCGAGCACCGTCCCGACGGATTGGACACGGATCATGAGGCGTTTACCGCCGCGGCACAGGCGGTTGAGGGGCGCACCCGTCAGTTGTTAGGGATCAACGGCAAGCGATCTGTTCGCGACTTCCACTGGGAACTCGGCCGCATTATGTGGGATCGGGTCGGCATGGCCCGCACGGCTGACGGCTTGCAGCAGGCGATCAGCGATATCCAGGGGCTGCGTGAAGAATACTGGCGCGATGTTAACGTGGGGGCGACCCATGCCGGTTTCAACAAGAACCTGGAGTTCGCCGGGCGCGTGGCGGACTTTCTCGAGCTGGGCGAGCTGATGGCGCGGGATGCTTTGGAACGAGCCGAATCTTGCGGCGGTCATTTCCGCGAGGAATTCCAGACTGCGGATGGGGAGGCGAAGCGCAATGACGCCGAATTCGGACACGTTGCGGCCTGGGAATACAGCGGGGAGGGGCAGCAACCCCAGCGGTGGGTTGAACCGCTGGATTTTGATTACGTGGAACTGACACAGCGGAGCTATAAGTAATGGAATTTACCCTGAAAATTTGGCGCCAGGACGGACCGGGTGCCGCCGGTAGGTTGGCCACGCACACGGTGGTGGACGTGCTGCCGGACATGTCGTTTCTGGAGATGTTAGACACCCTAAACGAACAACTGGTAGCGCGTAACGAAACACCGGTGGAATTCGATAGCGATTGTCGCGAGGGCATTTGTGGTGCCTGTGGCTTGGTGATAAACGGCGCGGCACACGGTCCGCAACAGGGCTGTACCAGTTGTGAATTGCGCATGCGGCATTTCCAGGACGGGGCGACGATTACGGTCGAGCCCTTTCGTGCGCGCGGGTTTCCCGTGGTGCGGGACCTCGTGGTGGACCGCAGCGCGTTCGACCGCATTATCGCTAAGGGGGGCTATATCTCGGTCAACACCGGATCGGCCCCTGACGCGAACGCGCTCCCGATTCCGAAAGAGGTGGCTGACCGGGCGATGGATGCCGCTGCCTGCATCGGCTGCGGCGCCTGTGTGGCGGCGTGTCCCAACGGATCAGCCTCTTTGTTTGTGGGCGCTAAGATTGGCCAGTTGGCCTTGCTGCCACAGGGCGTGGC
>SLLF01000163.1 GCA_007134175.1 Kiritimatiellia bacterium
CAAGACGCACTCCGTCAAACAATTTCTCGAGGCGGCGTTTGGTGCGGTCGACCTGAACTGGCAGGATTACGTGGTACAGGATCCGCGCTTCATGCGCCCGGCGGAAGTGGACCAGTTGATCGGCGACGCCTCCAAGGCGCGCCGGGAACTGGGATGGGTGCCGGAAGTGGATTTTGCCGGCCTGGTAACCATGATGGTCGAAGCCGACCTCGAACGCTGGCGCGCGGCCAAGCGCTGATCGGGGTCATGCGCGTATGGGTCACAGGCGCCGCGGGTTTTGTCGGGCGCTATGTCTGCGCGGAATTCCAACGAGCCGGTTACGAGGTGATCGGGCTGGATG
This sequence comes from Kiritimatiellia bacterium, assembly GCA_007134175.1. GTDB lineage: Bacteria > Verrucomicrobiota > Kiritimatiellia > SLAD01 > SLAD01 > SLLF01. Next base: position 341 of record SLLF01000163.1, read on the forward strand.
CGGTGCCGATCCCACCGGATGTAGCCGCTGCACAGGGGGTACAGGTTGATATCACCTCCGCCGCTGCGCTGTCCGCCGCAGCCCTGCAACACCCGCCGGATGGGTGCGTGCATCTGGCAGGTATCGCGCACGTGCCGGCCGGCTGGCGCGAGCCGGGGCGGGTGATGCACGTCAACCTGAACGGCACCCTCAACGTACTGGAGGCCTTACGCACCCACCAACCGTCGCCGCGGATACTGGTTGTCACCTCCTCGGAGGTCTACGGGCGCGACCCGCGCCCCGGGCCGATCCGCGAAGACGATCCTATGACACCGTCCAATCTTTACGGGGTATCAAAACTGGCGGCCGACCACGCGGCCCGCCTCTACTACAAAGAATACGGGATGCCCGTGCTCACGGCCCGCCCGCAGAATCACATAGGACCCGGCCAGTCGGACGGCTTTGTCGTCGCCGCGTTTGCCCGGCAACTGGTGCAACTGCGGACCCGGCCCGTGGCGGAACGTATCCTGCAGGTCGGCAATCTCGAGTCGGCACGCGATTTCACCGACGTGCGCGACGTGGCCCATGCTTATCGGTTGCTGCTGGACAAGGGACATCCAGGGGAGGCCTACAATATTGCGTCCGGCCGTAATTACGTCATTCAAACCATCCTGGACCGGCTCTGTTCCCTGGCCGGGTTTACGCCGCGCATTCAAACGGATCCCGAACGTTACCGACCCGCCGATGCCCCGCCGCTACTGGCTATCGACAAGATACGCGAACAGGTCGGTTGGACGCCGCAAATCCCCCTCGCCCGGTCACTGGAGGATATCTACCGGCACGCGGCCGGCTAAGCCAAGCTTGCCACCCATCCGCTTTCCGCGTACCCTCTTCCCGTTTGCGTACGAACGGGACCAGCAAATGAATGCGGAACGAAAAGATATACCCCCAACCGCCGAGAGCGAGCAGGTACCGATGACGCCGTGCGTCTGCCGGGCCGCCGAGGCGTTGGCCCCCCTCTACCACGTCAACGGAGCCGACCGGCCCGATGCCCTGCTCACCGACTATCCGGACACGCAACGGATCGTCGATGCGCTGCGGGTGTTGATCGATACCATGCTGCCCGGCCGCATGACGCGCGGGGTGGTGGACCCGGCGGAGCTGGGCTTGTTCATGGTACGTCGCTTGAGCGAGGCGTGGCGGTTGCTACGTCCGGAAATCGAACGTGCCATCCCCTTCCGCTGGCTGGGCGCGGCGGCGGTGATGGACGGCGCCCCGCCACCAACCGATGCCCGGACGGAATCGTTTCACGCGCTGCGCCTCTTCTATGAGCGGCTGCCGACCGTGCGCCAGCGGGTGGTGGAGGATGTGAAAGCGGCCTACGAGGGCGATCCCGCCGCGCTGACCTACGCCGAGGTGCAGCTCGCGTATCCAGGGCTGCTGGCCATCGTCTCGCATCGCCTGGCCCACGAGCTCTACCGGCTCGATATCCCCATCGTGCCCCGCGTGATGAGCGAGTGGACCCATTCGCGCACCGGCGTGGACATCAATCCCGGCGCGGAAATCGGGCACGGCTTCTTTATCGATCACGCCACCGGCGTGGTCATCGGGGAAACGTGCCGGATCGGTAATAATGTGAAATTATATCAAGGCGTAACCCTGGGGGCCAAGAGCTTTGCCCTCGACGAACGCGGGCGACCGGTGAAACACATTCGCCGGCATCCTACCGTCGAGGACAATGTGGTCATTTATGCCAATGCCGCCATTCTGGGCGGCGATACCGTAATCGGGCGCAACTCCACGATTGGCGGCAACGTCTTCCTGATGGAAAGCGTACCGCCCAACAGTTTCGTCGCCTCCAAGCACCCCGAACTGCATATCAAAACCCGTGAGTGACCGGCGCCCGGGGGCCAGGGCAGACGCATCTAAATCTCAAGCTTTTGGACCTAACTAAACGCTGGCCTGTGTTTCCCCCGGTCATTTCGAGCGGAGTCCCGCTACTGCGGGACGAAGTCGAGATAGGATGAAATCTCAGCGTGGCCGGTAAAGCGTGAGAGGTCTCGACTTCGCTCGACATGACTAGGGATTAATGGATACGGGCCATAGCATAATTTAGATGCGTCTGCCCTGCACGGGGGGCACGGGTGCCTTGATTTACTGTGTCTGTTGTGCCTAGAATACCCGCGCAATGAGGAGGGTACGATGCGTGAGTGTACGATCAATCGAACAGCAAGGGATTCGGTGGAAGTGGTTACGCTGGACGGCGCACTGGATGCCTACTCATATCGACGGCTGGAATCGGTACTGAATGAACTGGGTGCCGCGGAACGTCAGCGCGTCGTGCTGGATTGCGACGGGCTGACGTACGTCAGCAGCGCGGCCCTGGGCGTCTTGATCGGTTTCAGCCGACGGGTGATGGAAAAAGGGGGCGGCCTGATACTGGCTGGCCTGTCACCAAAGATCATGGGGATTGTCAAACTGCTCGGCTTCCACAAGATCCTGCGGATTGAAGGCGATGTGGAAAAGGCGGTGGCGGTGTTGGCCCAGGAGGACCCGCAATGAATCAAGAACTCAACTCACCGGACAGCAACACCGGTGTGGTCACGCTGCATATTCCATCGCGCTACGGCTATCTGCGTGTGCTGCGGCAGACGGTCATGGATACCTGTATCCGGGCGGGCTTGTCCGAGTTCGAAGCGGCTCAATTGGAAATGGCCGTGGATGAGGCCTGCGCCAATATTATCGAGCACGGCTACGGCGAAACGCCCGGCCGGGAAAGTGGCTTGCCCAACGACGGCATTCATGTGAACCTGATTCAACAAAACGACGGCGTGGTGGTCGAAATCTACGACCGGGGCAGGGGCTTCGATATCGACTCCGCTCCGACGGTGCGGCCCCACGACTATTTAGAAAGCGACCAGGAGCGGGGGTTGGGCCTCTTCATCATCAACCGGTTTGTCGATGGATTGGATTACGAGCGAGGCACGCCGTCCGGCAACTGCTTGCGCTTGATCAAGCGCATATGATTCGGGGCGGACGGCGCATCCCGCGGTGCTTGGTGGCCAACGATGCTGCCCTCCGCACGCCCGATTCCGCACGCCCGTCAACAGAACACAACGGTACAGGACAAAAACAATGAGCAAACGGAAAACTAAGATGCCAGCGGCCGACAAAATGGCAACACCGGAGTCGGCGGTAGAGCCCGACCAGGTCATTCCTCCAGCAGCCGATGAGAGGGCGGAACCCCCCGCGGCCGCAACCGATGACACGGCAACAGCGGCATCCACCCCACCCGACAACACCGACGCGGCTGCTGCCGCCGCTTCAAACAGGGAGGAAGACGAGGCGCTGGAGCACCGCCTACTGCGGTTACAGGCGGATTTCGACAACTACCGCAAGCGCACCCAGCGTGAACGCGCCGAATGGCAACGGGCTGCCCACGAGGAGATCCTGCGTGATTGCCTGCCGGTCATGGACCACTACGAGCTGGGACTGAAAACGGCTGCCAAGGAAGCCATTCCGCCGGCCGTACTGGAAGGCTTGCAAATGGTCTACGATCAGTTTCTTTCCCTGCTGCGCAAACATAAGGTCGTGCCCATTGAGGCGGAAGGCAAACCGTTCGACCATAATTTTCATGAGGCCGTTACCCAGATTCCGTCGGAAGAGCACCCGGCCGATACCGTGATTGCAGAAACGCGGCGCGGCTACCTGTTGGGTGAAAAACTGCTGCGTCCCGCGCAGGTGGTCGTGTCCAGTGGTCCAGCCACCGATACCGAGGCAACGCCCGCAGCGGAACAAGAGGAGATAGCGTGATGCCGACCGCGAAGCGAGACTATTACGAAGTGCTCGGCGTGGGCCGCAGTGCCGGCGCGGACGAGATCAAGAAGGCGTACCGCAAACTGGCCGTCAAATACCATCCGGACAAAAACCCGGGCAACGTAGAGGCGGAAGAGAAATTCAAGGAAGCCACCGAAGCCTATGAAATCCTGAGTGACCCGCAGAAGCGGCAAAAATATGACCAGTTCGGTCACCAGGCCTTCGCACCTGGCGGCGGCGGCGGCTTCGGGGCTGGCGGCTTTGAGGGCATCGATCTCGAAGAGGCCCTGCGCACGTTCATGGGCGCCTTTGGCGGCGGGGGCGGTGGCCGCGGCGGCAGCATCTTCGATGATTTCTTCGGCGGTGGCGGCGGGGCCGCCCGTGGGTCGCGCCGCGACGCCAACCGCGGCAACGACCTGCGCTTCGATCTGGAAATCGACTTTGAGGAAGCGGTGTTCGGCTCGCAGCGCGACCTGACGTTCAATGTCATGGACGAATGCAAGGAATGCCGCGGCACCGGGGCCGAGGCCGGCTCAAAGCGCGAGACCTGCCCGCAGTGCAAGGGGACGGGCCAGTCCATCACCTCCAACGGCTTCTTCCATGTCCGCCAGACCTGCTCCATGTGCGGTGGCGCGGGCGAAATTATTCGCCAGCCGTGCCGGACCTGCCGCGGCTCGGGCCGGGTCAAGAATCGGCGTACCATCACGCTTAAGATTCCCGCCGGCGTGGAGACCGGTTCGCGGCTGCGCGTGGCTGGCAAAGGCGAGAACGGGTTGCGGGGCGGACCGCCGGGCGACTTGTACGTGGTGCTGCACGTACGCGAACACGAGCTGTTCAAGCGCCGGGACGAGGATATTTTCGTACAGGTCCCCATCCCCTACCCCGTGGCGGCGCTGGGCGGCGAAATTCAAGTGCCGACCATACACGGCTATGCCAAGCTCAAGATCCCGCCCGGCACGGAAAGCGGCAAGGTCTTCCGGCTGCGCGGGCGCGGCCTGAAGGGAGTCGGCACCTTCGGCAACGGCGACCAGCACGTGGTGGTGATGGTGGAAACGCCCGAACGCCTCAGCCACAAGCAGCGCAAGGCACTGGACGAATACGCCCGTTTACTGGAAGCACAAAACCATCCCGAAGCCAACAAGCTGAAAACACGCGCCAAAGCCTTCTACGAGCGGCGCGACCGCTTGCAGGAAAAACCGTAAAGGAGCGCCATGGGCCACCCGCCGGACGCGTTGTTTCCAAGGTCTGGAAAAGCACCGCGCATTTTTTCCAAGGATTGGAAACCGGATGAACCCGAGATCACCCTGGGGCGCGAAGCCGCCCAGCACCTGGTGCGCGTCCTGCGGCTGAAACCCGGCGCGGCCGTGGAATGTTTCAACGGGCAAGGGGCCGCCGCCAGCGGTGTGCTGCTCACGGCCGAAAGGCATGCGGTCTGTTTACGCCTCGAACCCGCCGTCCAGCAGCCACGGCCCCGACCGCATATCACGCTGGTGCAAGCCCTGATCCGGCCGCAACCGTTCGACTGGCTGATTCGCAAGGCCACCGAGTTGGGCGTCTCCGCCATTCAACCCGTTTACACACAGCACTGCGTCGCCCGCGCCAGCGGTCGACCGGACCGCTGGTGGAAAGCCGCCGTGGCCGCCGCCGAACAGTGCGGCGGAAATTGGCTCCCGGATATCCGACCGGTCCAGTCGTGGGATGAATGTTTGTCACTTGTCCCGCAACTGGACGGTGCCTGGATGGGCGCGTTGCAACCGCCACGCCGCCCCCTGCAAGAGGCGTTGCGTGACCGCTCGTCTCCACCGGGGCGGGTCGGGGTCTGGGTCGGACCGGAAGGGGATTTTACCGCTGCCGAAGTGGATGGTGCGCGCGCGGCAGGAATTGAACCGGTGGCCTTGGGCAATCTGACGTTGCGGGCCGAAACGGCGGCGCTCTACTTCATTACCGCCCTGCGCTATGAATGGGGCCAAACAGACGCCTGAAGTTGGCCGCGACCCGGGCGCATAAATCCGCCAGTGGCATGCCCCGCAAATCGGCCAGCGCTTGATAGACCGCGACAAGATGGGCGGGATGGTTCAAGGGCTGGCCCGCCTCGTCGCTTAACGGATGCGTGATTTGAGGCCGTGGCGGACATTGGTCGGGGGCATCGGTTTCCACCAGTATGCGGTCCAGCGGCAAGGCTTGAAAGACCGCGCGGGTGCGCACCTGCTTTTCGCGCATGAACGCCCCGCAAAAGGAGAAATAGGCGCCGCACGCGATCAGACGCTCCGCCACTTCCATCGAGCCGCTAAAACTGTGTAACAGCACGCCGCGCACAGGCAGCGGGCCGGTGGTCAAACGCTCCACGCACGCGCCCCAGGCACGTAGGCAGTGAATACTGGCCGGCCGGTTATACTCGGCCGCAATGGCGAGTTGAGTGGCAAACACGGCCTCTTGCCCGTCCCATGGCAAGTCGCTTTTCCAGCGGTCCAGCCCGATTTCCCCCACACCCGCGGTCGGGTCGCGGTCCAATGCCGCACGCAATAGATCCGCCCAGTCGCGCGGCGCGGACGTCCATTCCCAAGGGTGCAAACCGTAGCTGGGAATGATGGGCAGGCGGCTGGCACGGGCCAGGTCCACCACCTGCGGCCAGTCGGCCGGCGACGTACCGTTCACGACCACGGCCCCCACGCCAATGGCTTCCAGTTCCATTTCAATCCCGGCCAGGTAGGGCGTCAGGCGCGAATCGTGCAGATGGTTGTGTGCATCATAAAAGGTCATTCTGGACACCTATTGCGAGCCATACTACATTGTGGCGGATATGGCGGGAAAGCTACAACCTTGCGGCGGCGGGCGCAAACCTTTGCGACGTCTCCCAGCCACTCTCCGGACAACAGCGGTTTGGCGGCGGGCTGCGGGTGTGTGCCTGATCGGGGTGGTCGTCGGGGTGCTGGCCAACGCGGTCCGGCCCGTCGGCGCCCTGCCGTGGCGTTATCGCTGGGACGAACATCTGGCCGGGCGCGCCCTTGCGGCAGGCTTGGCGGTATGGGACGTTGACCGCGTCTTCGCGGCAGCGGCAACTGGCGAGTTACTGTTACTGGATGCACGCCCCGCCGAGGCCTACTGGGCAGGTGCCTTGCCCGGTGCCGTGCATCTACCTTTCGGCCAGCGACTCGACCGATTCCCCGAGGTGCAGCCGTTGATTTTCGATGAATGGCCGGTGGTCATCTATTGTTCCGGACCGGACTGCGATGAGGCGTTGCAGTTGGCGTTGTTCCTGCAGGAACAGGGCCACACGAATCTGGCGGTATTTATCGGCGGCGTGGCGGCGTGGCAGGCCGCCGGACACCCGTTGGAGGGAGCGCCCTGATGGCATGGTTGCTTTTCATTGGTTGCCGC
>SLLF01000312.1 GCA_007134175.1 Kiritimatiellia bacterium
CGTGGCTCTTCCCCGTACTGGAGGACGAAATCGGAGCGCTCGATGAGAAGCACCGGCAGTTCGTAGCGGTCTGCGAACTGTGCGCTCCGCAGGATCACATGGCCGCCTACCGGTGGTGCGGCAACGGTTGCCCGCCCCGCGACCGGCTGGCGTTGTGCAAGGCGTACATTGCCAAACCGAAGGCGCCACCCAAGCTCAAGCGTGGCAGGCGCGGTCATCGCCCGCGCCTACAGTAGAAACCACGGATCTAACCGTAACTTTGGAAGACTTTTCAACCACGGAGAGTACGGCGGGAATATGGGGTGGAACGGTATCCTCCCGTCTGCTCCGTGCTCTCCAGCGAAGCGGGTGGTGAAAATCGTGGCGGTGGCAGTCTTTTCCCACTCTTAAACGGATACAATCGACCCGCTTCATCGAGCCGCACCGGCATGGGAATCGTGTTAAGTAGGTCGATTAAGGGTATCCGAAGAAGTGAAGCGAGTAAGTGTTCTTTTCCCCTCTTAACCGCCACCTTACCCGGATACCCAGCGGTGGTCCCCTTGCCCGATTTCACTTGTGCCGTATTGCTCATCCTCGTTTCAGCGGCACGGCTGGCCTTGATACTCCTCCGGGTGTTTCTCCCACCAGGCGGTAAACCGTTCGTTGAACCAGTAGGGACCGTAGCCCTGCCCGTCCCACTCCAGTATCTGTCCGGCATCAAGCAGCGCCGTGCGCAATTGCGCGGTATCAATCTGCTGCACCGGAACGCGGTTGCGTACGGCCATGGCCGCGGCCATGCCGGCCGATTCCCCCAGAATCATGAAGGTGGGCTCCATCCGGATCGAGGCGCAAGCCACATGGCTGGCGGATATACAGACCGGAACCAACAAGTTGGCACAGTTGTCTGTTTGCGGCGTCAGCGCACGATAGGAAACGGGATAAGGCCCGGGCGAGACCAGCTCCCACGTTTCCCCTTCCGTGGCCAGTTCCCCCTCCGCCGTTCGCAGCAGGCGGCAGGGGTAGATGTCCACGTTGTAGTAGGCCAGCCCTACCGGATCCGGGATGGGGCACTGGCCCGCCACGTCCCGTTGGGTCATGGTGTAGACCCCGCGCATGCGGCGGGCCATGCGGACATAAAGCTGATGGGGCCAGCCGTTGGTGTCGGGATACTGTTCCGGCTCCACGATGAGGCGGCGACCCAGCACTTGGGCGTATAACCGGTCATGCTCAATCAGCGTGCGCCAGATGCGGGCGCGTTCCGGCCAGGACCCGTCCGGATAGCTGACCTGAAGACCGGGCAAACTACCGTTGACCAAGCTGTGGCGGCTGTAATTGGAGGACAGGCCGAACGATGTCAAATGCCCCGCCGCTTGTATCCGGTTGACCAGTTCGCGGTGTCCCGGTGCCAGCAGCGCTTCCCGGGGTGGCGGCGCAAAAGCGCCTTCCTGCGCTCTCAAGGCGTCGCCGGCAAAGCGGAAATTGAACGGAATAAGATAGGGACTGGCGTCCCCCTCGTGGCCGACCGGTTCCGGGGTGATGTAGGGCAGCAACCCGCTGGCCGGGTTTCCCGGCTCCACCCAGGCGTCAATTCCCGGGAACGTCTGAACGTTGCGCACCCCCGCCAACGACTCATTGTAGGTGGCCCGGCTTTCGCGACCAACCGTATAGGGTATGCCTCCGGCCGCCAGCAGATCCCCTTCATAGCTGGCGTCGATGAATACGGTGGCGGTTATGGCCTGGGCGGACGATTCCGTGGCCGCTGCGGCGGGAACCCCCTCGGCATCCGGCGGCGCATATTCCAGCACCAACCGCGTCAGGGATCGGCCTTCCTTGTCCAGTGATTGGATGCGATGTTCATAGCAAACCATCACCCCGCACGCTTCCAGTTTCCGCTGCCACAATCGACGGAGGTCCAGCTGCCCCCGCCAATGGTCGCGGACATTGAAGCGCCGTTCCTCCAACAACAGTTCCCGGGTCAGGCCGCCCACGTGGTTCGGATATTCGCAGTCCGTGGTAATACGAATGCCCGCACCGATCATGCCGCCCAACCAGCGCGAAGGCTCAATAACCAGAACGGAACAGCCTGCCCGGGCGGCCGCCAGCGCCGCCAGTAGACCGGCCGCCGTGCCGCCGTAGATACAAATGTCAACCTGGGTTGTTTTCAATTATCATCCACCTTTCCATGCTTGATAAGAAGGGCCACAGTGGGCACAAAATCCACAAAAAAAGCGAACGAAATTTATTGGTGTCGAGGCTCTAGCAAAACCCTGCGGCGTCGCGGAGCTCCGCCCTCCACGTCACGGACAAACGTCTGCGAATGGAGGGGCGAGCTCTGCGAGACCGCCTGCCGTGAATCGGTTTTGCAAGAACCTCTTTAAGTTAACGCAACCCGCATTTCTCAGGGGGCGTCCCACGGCCTCGTGCCGTGGGAGCCAAACTTCCTCGAGCTATACCACTGTATGTGGTGAAAAGAGACCGATTTGAGCGAAAAAAGAGCAATACGCCTGTGCTCGCTCACTGCGGGCCCGCACGGGCCACAGCCTGTAGCCAGTCGAAACTCCCGCTCCCACGGCATCCTCCTTCGCTGGGCTACGGCGTGGCAAGCAAGGTCGTGGGGCACCTGGTGAGAAATGCGGGGCTAGTCTACTTGTTGATCTCGTTGGCCCACTGATTGAGCAGTTCGGCCGCTTTGGCGGCCACATCGCCGGTTATCCGCGCACAACGTTCGGCGCGCGCGGGGTTGCGACGGCTGTGGCCGGTCGCCCGCATCCATTCGCGCCGCGAATGGCGGCAGGTAATTGATACTGCCTGCGTCGGCTTGATATCTTCGCCGGTAAAATCATTATCGACAAGCAATTTGCCCTCACGCGCCAACTTATTGATGGTGTCCGTCGGCAAGGGGGCTTCGCGGTAGTAGGCGAGCAGTGCCTCTGCCAAGGGTACGTGATCGGTGTCAGCGACCAGATTGATCATGGCCAGTGCGCCCAACAGCGCCCCGCAGAGATCGCCTTCGCCGACAATCCCGCCCCGACCGAACGTCATTATGTGGGCCGGGACACCGGTGTACGGTGATCCTACCTCGTCCTGTAGCGGTGTGAGCAACGCATAAAAAGCACCGTAGGCACAGCCGCCTTCGTAATAGCCCCAGTGTCCCAGCTTACGAACCAGTTCCACGTCAAGTGCCACGTATGGCCACGGCGTTTCCGGCAGCTTGGATTCATCCGTCGCCCGGGTCTCCGACCCCCAGGCCATCAATCCAAGCAGGACGATGGCCACGCTGCCAAATCGCGACCGTGTATATGAGACAAACATGCTGATCACATCCTTCCCTGTTCAGGTTTACCACTTGCATGCATAACGGCCCCAACCCCCATTTATTGCCATCCGCTAATACACATTGCCCGCCCTGCTGGAGGCGGTTCTTGTGTTTTACTCTTGCCTTTCGCCCGGAAACGGGCACAGTAGCTTGCGGACGAGGGAACCTTGTTTCCCGTAGACGATCCAGACCAAGGAGTCCCGTCGAAAGTTTACCCATGACAAAGAAAAACAACTATAACAAAGAAGAATTGCTGGCATCCGGCCGGGGCGAGCTGTTTTCCCCCGAATCGGCGCGTCTGCCGCTGCCCAACATGCTGATGATGGACCGGATCACGGAAATCAATGAGACCGGGGGCCGGTACAATAAAGGGATCATCGTCGCGGAACTCGATATCAAGCCGGATTTGTGGTTCTTCCTGTGCCACTTCCAGGGTGATCCGGTTATGCCGGGTTGTCTAGGGCTCGATTCGCTCTGGCAGATCACTGGGTTTTTCCTGGCGTGGCAGGGGCATGAGGGCAAAGGACGGGCGTTGGGCGTGAAAGAGGTCAAATTCACCGGGCAGATCCTGCCGGAAAACCGGGTCGTGACCTATCGCATCGATATTAAGCGCGTTATCTCCCGCAAGCTGGTGCTCGGACTGAGCGACGGCACGGTGAGCGTTGATGGCCGTGAGGTTTACACCGCGGCCGACTTGAAGGTCGGTCTGTTCGAATCAACCGAAGGGTTTTGATTATGGCATTACGCAGAGCAGTCATCACTGGTATGGGCATGGTTTCGTGCCTGGGCAACAGCCGGAATGAGGTTAGGGATGCACTGAAAGCCGGGCAGTCCGGGATTTCGTTCCGGCCCGAATACAAGGAGCTAGGGTTGCGCAGTCACGTAGCGGGTGTGCCCAATATTGATTTGGCCGGTTGTGTTGACCGTAAGCATTTACGCTTCATGGGTGACGCGGCGGCCTACACCTATGTCAGCATGGAACAGGCTATTGCACAGGCGAACCTCCCGGCCGATCTGGTATCGCATGAACGCACGGGTTTGGTGGTGAGTTCCGGAGGGGCCTCCTCCAGTAATGTGGTCAGCGGCGCTGACCGACTGCGGGAAAAGGGTTTGAAGCGAGTTGGACCCTACATGGTGACCCGCTGCATGAGCAGCACCGTATCGGCGTGCCTGGCGACCCCTTTCAAAATCAAGGGAACAAACTACTCGCTGACCTCCGCGTGCGCCACCAGTCTGCATTGCGTGGGGCACGCCGCCGAGTTGATCCAATGGGGTAAACAGGATGTGGTCTTTGCCGGGGGCGGTGATGAAGAAGACTGGACGCTGGCTATGATGTTCGACGCCATGGGCGCGCTGTCCACGAAATACAACGACACCCCCACCAAGGCCTCGCGCCCGTTCGATGCGAATCGGGACGGGTTCGTCATTGCCGGCGGCGGTGGCGTGGTGGTGGTCGAGGAACGGGAACACGCGTTGCGGCGCGGGGTGCCGATCCTGGCGGAAATCGTCGGCTACGGGGCCTCGTCCGACGGTGAAAACATGGTGGCGCCGTCCGGAGAAGGTGCCGCGCGCTGCATGCGGCTGGCATTGGAAACCTGTGACCAGCCAATAGACTATATCAACGCCCACGGCACCGCCACGCCGGCCGGTGACATCACCGAGTTGCGCGCGGCACGCGAAGTGTTCGGGGACGCTATTCCCCCTATCAGCTCCACCAAATCGCTTTCCGGCCACTCGCTGGGTGCAGCCGGCGTGCATGAGATCATTTACTGTCTGCTGATGCTGCAGGATGATTTCCTGGCGGCTTCGGCCAATATCGAGACGCTTGATCCCGATGCCGAAGGATTCCCGTTGGTGCGTGAATTGAAGGAAAATGCCGGGTTGAAGACCGTGATGTCCAACAGTTTTGGCTTTGGGGGTACCAACGGTACCGTGATCCTGCAGAAACCCGACGACGCATGACGGAGGAGCACCAGAACGAGAATTCGTTCCGCACCCAACGCATCGCGCACATGGAGGCGCTGGCGGAGCGGGGATATGCACCCTTTGGCGGCCGCTACGAGCGCAGTGGATCACTGGCGGATACCGCTGCAGGCTTTGCCGAGGGGGCGTCAGCCCGGCTGGCGGGGCGGATCGCGACCCTGCGCACCATGGGCAAAAGCATTTTCGTCCACCTGCAGGACGCAACGGGACGGTTCCAGATCTACGTGCGCAAGGACGCGATTGGCGACGAGGCTTTTGCGGCCTTTAAATTGCTCGACCTCGGGGATCATATTGGGGTGGCCGGCGACTTGTTCGTCACGCGGATGGGCGAACGCACGCTGAACGTGAAGGAATGGACCTTGCTGGCCAAGGCGTTGCTGCCGCCGCCGGCCAAGTGGCACGGCCTGCAGGATGTTGAAATCCGCTATCGCCAGCGTTACCTGGACCTGATGGCCAATGCCGAGGTGTGCGATCTGTTTCGCCAACGCTCGTGCGCGGTCAAGGCCATGCGTGATTTTCTTTATGGGCGCGGCTATCTGGAAGTAGAAACCCCGATGATGCAGGCCCTGCCGGGCGGGGCAGCGGCCCATCCGTTCAAAACCCGTTACGAGGCCTTGAGTACCGACGTCTACCTGCGTATCGCGCCGGAGCTCTACCTGAAACGGTTGTTGGTGGGGGGATTCGATCGCGTGTTCGAGCTCAACCGGAACTTTCGCAATGAGGGCTTGAGCCGTTACCACAATCCTGAATTCACCATGTGCGAGATTTATGAGGCCTATGGCAACGTACGGACGATGATGGAATTGGTCAGTGAACTCATTCGGCATGTGGCCGAAAGCGTATATGGGGGATTGGTGTTTGGCGAAGGTGAACAACAGGTGGACCTGAACCCGCCCTGGCGGGAAGTGCCGTACCGTGACCTGGTACGGGAACGCGCCGGTGCGGATTGGTTTGAGCTGGACGCCACCGGACGCCAAGTCCGTGCGACGGAGCTGGGGGTGAAGCTGGATACTGCCTGGTCCGCGACAGAAGTGACCCAGGAGGTTTTCGAAAAGTGCATAGAAAAGCGGTTGATGAATCCGACGTTTGTCACGCGCTTGCCGAAGGAGCTGGTGCCGCTGGCCAAGACCTGCCGGGACGATCCGGCATCGGTGGATGTCTTCGAGCTCATTATCGGCGGCCGCGAAATCGCACCGGGCTATGAGGAACTGAACGATCCGCTGGAACAGCGGTGTCGCTTCGAGGCGCAGGCGGCTGGCGATGCCTCGAAGCTTGATGAAGATTTTCTGCGGGCTTTGGAACACGGCATGCCGCCGGCCGGCGGCATGGGGATCGGTATTGACCGGCTGATCATGATCTTGTCGCAAGTCGACGCCATCCGTGACGTCATCCTGTTTCCGCAACTGAAGCCCAAAGCGTAAAGAAGATGGCGCTGCCTTTCCCTCTATTTCTGGCCCTGAAATACCTTAAACCGAAGCGGACCTTCGTTTCGGTCATCACGGTCATCTCCGTGCTGGGCGTGATGTTGGGAGTGGCGGTACTGGTGATTGTCTTGTCGGTCATGAGCGGCTTCGACCACATGTGGCGTGACCGTATTCTCAGTTTCAATGCGCACATCACCGTCAGCGGCGTTGGCGGTCTGGAGGAGCCGTCGGAATGGATCGACCGCATCGAGGCGGTAGAAGGCGTGTCCGGTGCCGCGCCATTTGTGGAAGGACTTGCCTTTATCCAGCAGAACGAACGCATCTTCACCCCCATCATTCGGGGTATTGAACCGGAGTACGAGCGGCGCGTCAGCCGCGTTCCCGACCACATGGTGGTGGGCGATTTTGATGTCGCGTTCGATGATATTATCCTGGGCCACGACCTAGCCATGCAAATAGGGGCGCGGGTTGGTGATGAATTGCTGGTCTATTCCCCGCAGCACTTTGCCTCGCCCAATGAGATCCGGCTGCCGGAAGCCTTGATCGTCGCCGGTATCTATGAGTTGGGCATGTGGGATTTTGATATGGGCTACGCCCTGACCTCGCTGGGGATGGCGCGGGAGTTGCAGGGCATGGAATCCGGCGTGCACGGGATCCAGGTCATGACCGTTGACCCGTACCGGGCGCATCTGGTGGCGCAGCGCCTGCAGGAGGTGTTGGGGCCGGATTATACGGTGCGGACCTGGATGGAGTTGAA
>SLLF01000291.1 GCA_007134175.1 Kiritimatiellia bacterium
GCACGGCCTCCTGCTGTTTGAAAGCGACCCGCCCGGAGCGGATGTACTGGTTGATGATGCCCACCGTGGCCAAACCCCGCTACTGGTGCATGACTTGCGCCCGGGCACCTACCGCGTGCGCCTGCGTGCCGATGATCATTTCCCGCGCGAATTAACCATCAACGTCGAGGGCCGCACCCCGCAACGGGTCTACACGGAACTGGAATCCGACACCGCATCCCTGGCCGTCCGCACCGACCCGCCCGGCGGCCAGGTCCGCGTAGACGGCTCCACCTACGGGGTAACCCCGCTGCAAATCGATCGTGTGCGAACCGGCGAAGTGCTGGTGGAAATCACCTTGGACGGCTACCTGCCCTACCAGCGCGAACTGCGCTTGCGAACCGGACAGTCCTACCGACTTGATGCCGATCTGGTGCCGGTACCCAGTGGCTTGACCGTAACCACCTCGCCCCCCGAAGCGCAGGTCTTTATCAATGACCAATTAGTCGGCGAGTCGCCGGTATCCCTGACGGATCTCGCGGTGGGCACCTATACCTTGCGGGTGGCCCGCCACGGCTTTGCCGAGCAGGAGCGCGAGGTGGAACTGGGTTCCGGCGACCGCCGGAGCGAGGAGTTCCGGTTGGAGCGCATCAGTGGAACCGTGGTCCTGGTGACCGAACCGGCCGGCGTCCACGTCTATCTGAACGGCGAGTTGATGGGGACCACGGAGGCGGGCCGCACCGACGTAATCTCCGAACCGTTCACCATCGATTACGTACTGGAGGGCGACCACCGGCTGCAGTTGTTGCGCTCAGGTTACCATCACCGGCCACGCCGCTTCCGCATCGAAGTGGATCAGACCCTATCGCTGCATGAACGCTTGGAACGGCAGTTCGTGCCGGACACGCGGGTGCGCACCGGCAACCGCCCGGGCGAGGCGTTTACCGGGGTATTGATCCGCGAACATGCGGACGGCGGCGTCGACCTGGAAACCCGCCCGGGCATCATTATCACCTTCACTGCCGACGAAATCCAGGCTATTGAACCGCTGCGCGCCCGCTAGCCCGGTTTACAACACGTTCAAGTCCCGCACGCGCAGCGTGACCCGCTCGCGAGTGGCATGGTTGTAGATGTCGAGGTTCTGCACCATCCACATCTCATCGATTTTGAGTAAGCTGCGCACCTGGACCCGCCGCACAGCCCGGCCACGCCGGTCCAGGGCATCGGCCTGCAACAGCAGCGCCGTTTCCGGATCGATCCATAGTCGCACGCCGGCGTAAGCAGTCGCGGCATCTTCCGGTGCGGTCAGCTCGATGATTTCACAAAAACGGCCGCGAACGCGCTCTGCACCGGCCCATTCGCCATCCGGCCACCAGAGAAACGAAAGGCTCAGGTCCGCCCAGGTCAAATCAAACCCCGCCACCGGCGCGGCCCAATCCGGATCGGCCACCGACTCCGGTGGGTCCCCCCGCTCTAATGACCAACGGGCCACACCGGGTTCCGGCCACTTCACCGTCATCCGTTCCTGCATGGCGCCAAAGCGGTCGAACACCGTGTAGACCGCCTGCGGCACGGGCGCGCCCCAGTTGAGCTCCAGTTCCACCGGCGCAATCCGGGTAATGTTGCCGCGGCGATCACGCGCTTGCAATTCACCCTCCACGCGCAGCGGTACCGTAGGCAGCGCAGCCCGTACCTGGTCCAGCAAGACCACCGCATCCGGCCGGGCCGCAGGTGTACGGGCAATGGCCAGCCCCGTCCAGCTCAGCGCCAACGCTGAAATCAGTATTCCAAACCTTGGAACGATTCCGGCTGGTGTTTTCCAACCATTGGAAATCAGCCGCTCCCCGCCGCAAGGTCGGTTGGTCTTCATGCGCGCTTCACCGGCAGGCCTTTGAAGCGTCCCACTGGCGGCAGGGGACCGACGATGGGGCGCGCATAGTCGACAAACGCCTGGGTCACATCGTTGCCGGCCGCGTTGATGAACCTGGCGGGCATGTGCCGGGTATCCTTGGCTACGCTCTTCAGCGGTACGCGTTTGTAGTCCACTGCGTAGCGCTTACCTGTTTTCCGTGTAATAGCCACGCTGCCGTGGGCATATGCGGTGGCGGCGTATTTGACCGCCAGTTGGCCTACCGCGCGCGCTTCCTTGGCGTCGTTCGCCGAGACTACGCCGGGGAAGGACCGCTGCAGGTAGCCGAGCGTATCGGCGCGCACCCGGGCAATGCCCAGTTTTTCGCGGATTTCGCCGGCCAAGAGGTCACCCAATGCACCCGACCCGCTGAGCTGTACGTTGCCGTGGGAATCCGTCTCTTTAATGAACAAACTTGCAATGGGCTTGCCGCTGCGATCAGCGATCCCCTCGGAGACCGCCACGACACAGCGTCCGTATTTTTTATGGACCCTTTTCACATCCTGCAGAAACCGGCTCATCGCGAACGGGCGTTCGGGCAGGTAGATCAGGTGTGGCCCGTCATCGGGATAGACGCGCGCCAAGGCCGACGCCGCTGTCAGAAAACCGGCATGGCGTCCCATGACGACATTGATCTTGACGCCCGGCAACGCGCGGTTGTCGAGGTTATCGCCCATAAACGCCGAGGCCACGAATTTGGCACCGGAGCCAAAACCGGGGGTATGGTCGTTCTGGCGCAGATCGTTGTCGATGGTCTTGCAGATATGGAAACAGCGGAACTCGTATTTTGCTTTGCGCGCTTCCTCATTGATAATATGCGTCGTTTCGGCGGAATCATTGCCGCCGATATAGAAAAAGTAGCGCACGTTGTATTTCTGCAGGACGGTGAATATCCGGGCGCAATCCTCCGCGGTCGGTTTCTTGCGCACCGAACCCAAGGCCGAGGAGGGGGTTTGGGCTACCGCCTCCAGCGTCTTCACCGTTTCACGGCTCAAATCAATCAAATCCTCTTCCAGCAGTCCCTTTATCCCGTGCCGCGCCCCGTAGATCCTCTTGATTTGCTTCTGTTTTTTTGCCTCCAGCACCGCGCCAATCAGGCTCTGGTTAATAACGGCGGTCGGGCCACCGCTTTGCGCAATGAGCATGTTGCCGATCAATTCTTTTGTTGCCATGGTTACGTATACTCCTTTATTCCACTATTCAGGGTGAATCGAAATGAGGCACACCTGTAGCAAGGCCGGAAAGAAATGGCAAGTACGTACTCCACGACCGTGGCTACGTGGGGAACCGGATGAATCACGGATCAACGTCGGGCTCTTTCCGTCATGTACAGCGCATTAGCTCGTGAACGTTTGGCTTCCGCTTTGAAGGTCACACTGGACATGGACCGGCCCAATCCCGTAGTCTCTTCCCATGACGACGTCCAAGCCCTTACAAGCGGTATATTGCTGGTTTGACCTTGAATTCACGGACTTGGATCCCGCCAAGGCTGCCATTCTGCAGCTGGCCTTATGGTTGACCGATGTGGACCTGCGCCCGCTTGAGCCGGGCGACACCGGGCTGAATCTGGTGGTCCAACTGCCGCCCGACACGCCGGTCTCTCCTTGGGTGGCGGAGCATCTCGCGGACCTGCTGGAGCGGTGCCGATCGCCAGCGGCCACGCCGGTCGGCGCGGTGGAGCAGTTGTGCACGCAGTATTTGGACCGCCTGCTCGGCCCACCGGTCACCGATATTACCCTGCGCCCGGTATTGGCGGGCAACAGTGTCCACAACGATTGGCGCTTGGCTGCACTTCATTTCCCCGCGTTGCTGGAGCGGCTGCACTACCGGTTGCTGGACATCAGCACTTTAAAGCAGCAATGGTTGACCTGGCTGGGCCAGCCTGAATTTGAGAAGGAGGACGCGGCGCTGGTCAAGCGCTGGCTGCCCTTCGACCACATCGACCCAGCCGGGCAGCGCCATGACGCCTTCTACGACATCCTGGCGTCCATCGCGGAGCTCCACTTTTACCGCACACAGTGGCTTCAACTGAAAACCACCTGAACCGATCATGCCTCGCCGCAGTCCATCGTACAATCGTTCCCAGTGGCAAATTGAGCGGGAACGCTTTCAATTACCGCCGGGGCGGCCGCCCACTGCCTACCGGATACACACACCGGGAACTGTGGTCCCCGATTTGTTGAAAAAATGGGGCATGGAGCAGGCGTTATGGGAACAGACACTGCTGCAGGAATGGGCTGAAATAGCCGGGCCGCAAGTGGCCAAGCATACGCGGCCGGGCCGGCTGGATCGCGGCACGCTGACGGTTTACGTCGCCCACTCCACCTGGTTGACGGAATTGCGACAATTCGGGCAGCAGGCGATGCTGGAGAAGCTGCAGGCACGCTTTGGGCGGCGCCGGATCAAGGGTATTCGGCTGAATCTGGATCCGGACGCGCCGGCAACACCTGCACGGTGACGCTGCGCTCCGGCACCAGCCACTCCGCAGCCACCGCTTGGATCTCCGCCGAGGTAACCGCCTGCAAGCGATCACTTAAATCGAACGCGTAACGATAACCCAGTCCGTACAGCTCGTTCAGCGCCGCCTGCTGGGCCAGCGAGTCGTTGTTCTGCATCAACGTCAACTGGTCACCGCGGCGCTGGGCTTGGGCCCGGGCCCATTCATCTACGGTCAATCCCTCCTCCGCGATCCGCGCCAGTTCGGCTGCCACCAAGCGCTGCACCTCGTCCACATCGTCTTCCGCGGTGCCGGCAAAAATAGCGAAGTAGCCGGGTACAAGCCCGGTTTGATGCTGGGCGCCAACGAAATAAACCAGGCCCCGCCGATCACGCACCTCGATTCCCAGCGTGGATGACATGCCGCTGAGCGCGGTTCGGAGCAGATCGAAAGCCGGGACCTCGTCCGCCGCGAGATGGACCGTGGGGAACGCCTGTATAAAAATGGTCTGGGCGCGCGGCTCACGCACCTTCACAGATTCCGGTAATTGCCGCGGTCCAATGGTGGGCCGGTCATGGAACCGTTCACCGGCAGGGATTGCGGCAATGGCCTTAGCTACCCGGTCATGCGCGTCTTCGGGTGACACGGCACCAAAGACGGCGACAGCCAAGTTGCCCGTTACGGCTCGCTCCATGAGGTACCGTTGCAAATCCGAGCGTTCAAGCCCGGCAACCGAGACACTAAGTCCTGAAGGCGTCCAGCGCCAGGGATGATCAGGGTAGAGCGCATTGCGAACCAGTTGGGCCGCAACCTGCATTGGTTGTTCGCGCTGGGTGCGGATTTCCGCCAGTTGCCGGGCTCGTTGACGGTCCATTTCGTTCGCGGGAAAGGCCGGCTGCAGCAGCATGTCGACGGCCAGCGCCAGCACGTCGTCCCAATCATCCGCCAAGGCGCTAAGCCGAAGGCCGAAAGAATTGAGGCCGGCGAAAGGCGTGATAGCCGCCCCGCGGTCATCGAGCCAAGTGGCGATTTCCTCCGCCGTCTTGGTCGCCGTACCGCGCGGCAGGAGATCCGCCATGAACCGGGTCAAGCCGGCCTGTGCCTCGGTTTCCGACAGTGTACCGCCCAGGAAAGCCAAGGTGCCCTGCACCAGCGGTACCCGGTAGTCCTCGCGCACAATCAGTGGGACGCCGTTGGGCAACTCCTGCCGCGTCGGCTCATGGATCAGTTGGGGGGCCGCTTCAGCAGCGACGGTCCTATCCGGTCGTTCGGGCGTCAGCAGCACCCGCGTCTGCCGCGCAGGATAAACATATTGGTCCAGTACGCGCGCCAGATCGGCGGGTGTAATAGCGTCCAGCCATTTCAGATAGCGTTCCGTAAAGCGCGGGTCACCGGTATAGAATTCACCCGACGCCATATCATGAACTTGGCCCCGCATGGTCTGTAGACCGTGCAGCACATCCACCAGCACGCGGCGGCAGGCGCGGTGGATTTCCTCTTCGGAAAAATCACCCTCGCGCCACGACTCGATTTCCGCTGCCACGGCCGCAATGACCTCGTCTTCCTTCGCGGGATCGAAAGTCGCATGGATGCCAAAAAGGCCCGGTTCCTGCGGGGTAAAAGACCACGCACTGATGTTGTGTGCCAACTGCAAGCGGTCGCGGATCGCCAACGGCAAACGGGCACTGTTGCTGCCACCCGCTACTTGGGCCAGGACATCCAAGGCCACGGCATCCGGATGATGCAGCGGCACGGTGTGATACCCCCAGGCTACCCGCGACACTTCGTAGTCTCCGGTCTGGCGCGCCGTACGCGGCGCGCGTTGCGGCGGTTCCGCCGGCAGCACCACCGGTGGCCGTGCCCGACGGGTAAAATCCGCGAAAGCCGCTCGTATCCGATCTTCCGCACCGACGGGGTCAACATCGCCCGCCAAGGCAACCAGCATATTGTCCGGGGTATAGTGGCGGGCAAAAAAGGCGAGCAAGTCCTCCCGGGTCGTCTGCAGGAATACCTCGCGATAACCGATGACCGGGTGGCGGTGGGGATGCACGCGATACGCCGTTTGCCAGAGCAGGCGATTCAATTCGCGCGCCGGATTATCGCGGTTCATCGCCATTTCCTGCAGAATCACCTGCTGTTCGCGCTGGTACTCCTCCTTCGGGAAAGAGGCGTTCATCACCGCATCGGCCAGCACCTCCAGCCCTACCTCCCAATCGTCCGCGGGCAATACCACGTGGAACACGGTCCGGTCCAGCGTGGTGTAGGCGTTGACGCGGCCGCCGACAGCATCCAGCTCACGGGTGATATCGCCCGGCTTGCGCGTGGGGGTACCCTTGAAAATCATATGCTCGACGTAGTGCGATAGACCGGCCCCCAGAAATTCATCTTCATGGATTGATCCGGTACCAAACCAGATTTGGATCGCAACTACCGGGGCGCTGCTATCGGGCTTAATCAACCCGACGGCTCCGTTATCCAGGTGAAAGCGATGAATTGCATCATTGGCCATGCGCAGTGCCTCCGTAGCGGGTGGGGCTACGGCCCCGGTGTCAGCGCCCAGCAAGAACGCGCCCAGCAACCATGCACCCGCGTGCCTCATGACGATTGCTCGGCCTGCACACCCGGGCGCGAGGCCTGCGGTGCAGGTGGTTTACGAATCTGCTCAGGAATAAACGGAGCGGAGAATGCGGTATCGAAATCGTAGCCGCTGGTAAAATCGGTTTTCTGGTCATTCTCGGTTTTCCCCAGCACCCCTGCATGAACCAGGTTAAACACAATTTCCCCAAAATCCTCGCACGCGCGGACCCCCCAATAGGCCAACACGCGGCGCGCCAACGGGCCGTATTCCTGCAAGGCATAATCGCGCAGCCCCGCCAGCAGCTCCTGGCCGCTGACGTGCCGGCCCGGCCCTTCAATCGGTTTATCCAGTTGTTTGATGGTATAGTCCAAGCCTTCTCGCACAAAATGGTACGCATCCCGTGGATAGCGCGCATCCTGTTGCAGGATCAGCGTCAGGGCTTCATGGAATTTGATCTTCTTCATGGGAAACTATACATGGGGAAATGGTTATGTCCAATCCAGCCAGCGGATCAAACCGTCACGTCCAGGTTGTCGCTCTCGTTCTTTTGTTCGTACCCGTCGTCCTGGCGCTGGAAATTTACCGCGTTTTTCTTTCGATAGAGGTTATAGATATCATCAGCACTTAAGCCCAGCACTTGTGCCAGCGACACGACAAAGTGAATCATGTCGACCACCTCGACCCGGGCATTCTGCTCGTCAAACTGCTGGTATTTGGCCCACCACTTCCACGGCACGCTATCGGTCAATTCCGCCAACTCCTGGGACAAGGCCCGGCAATAATTGAGCGTCCAGGCGATGCGCTCGTCCTCGGTCATCCGTTCCGGGTGAACGCCTATCCGTGCGTTCAGCGCCTTTTGCATTCGGAAGATGTCTTCAAGTTTATCGCTAGCAGCATGCATAAAAGATCCCCGGCAAAAATACCCATTCGTTGTTCATCTGTCCGCGTTGCACCTTATTTCTCCTGACCGGAAAGGTCAACTCTGTGCTGGGCCTTTTCGGGGCGCATCGCTGGGGGCGCGAGGTTTGCGCTTGCATAGTTGTCGTGAATGCCTTAGGTATAAGCGCTTTTTACTGGGAGACCCATACTATGCGTGAGAATATCAAACTGGTCTCGTCGGCCAAGACGGGGCACTTCTATACCACGACCAAGAACAAGAAACTGCAGACGGAGAAGATGGAGATCAAGAAATTCGATCCCGTCGCCCGTAAGCACGTCGTCTACAAAGAAGCCAAGATTTAAGCCCGGCTAGGCGTTAGTTTGAACCATCGCCGGTCCGGGGTGTCGTTTTTGCGCCTCCTGGCGGAAGCCGCCGAACGCCTGCTGATAGCGCTGGCTTTCCTCATGGCTGCCGTGCTGGGTGAACTCCTTCTGCAGTTCCCGATAGGGCTGATGGGCCAAACGCAGTAGCTGCCAGAGCCCGCCCATCAAATCCTCGGCGCGGCGCCGATAGTGCATAGCCGGCAGGAGGCATTCTTCGCGGGTGGTCCGCAGAAACTGGCAAAGGAAACTTTCGGCTGCTTCCAGATGCGCCTGGTGCTCCATCATCGAGTGCATCGATTCGACGTTGTCATGAATCAGTTCGAGAAAATGCAAAAAATCAGGTTCACGCTCGAGAGCGGCCTTTGAGCGACTGGCAAAGAAAGCATGCTTACGGGCCGTGGCCAGACCGTCCGACACCTGTTTCAAATGCACGATGCGGGTAGCCGTGTCCATTTCCTGCAAGGGCAGATAGAGCAGCTCAACGGCGCGCTCGTAGAACGCGTCGCGCCGCGCCAAGTGAAAAGGCCGGTTCGGATCTGTATGGATAATCATGCCGCCTGCATAGTAACGAAGCGGGAACACCGGCGCAATCTTCAAGATTGCCGCAGACGGTAATTCGATTATAGTCGGGTCATGCGCAATACATGGATGCTATTAATGGTGGTGACCACCGGGTTGTGGGTGGCAGGGGCGTGGCGGGTGGTGCTTGGAGCGGAACGGGAACCCGCCCCCGACGGCTTGGGCTTGGTCGTGGCGGGGACATGGTCCGACACGCAGGCGGAACGCGTGCGGGCGTTTGTCGAGCGCAACACCAGCGTAGCCGTGCGGCTCCGGCCGGACCCGGTTCCGCCCGCCAATGAGCCACTTGTCGATCTACGCGATGGGTTGCAGGTGGAGCGGCATCCGGAGGATGCCGCCTTGGTCGTGCTCTATAACGGCGCTGGGACATTTGAGCCGCACTCGGTATACGATTACGACGCGGTCGTCGCGATCATCAACCTGCCCGTGATCGCGCACGATGACGAGGAGACCTTCCTGCGCCGGGTGGAAAAATTGACCATCCGCAGTTTTGGGCTGCTACTGGACGTCCCGCTGGTACCCAATCCGCATTCGGCCCTGTGGACCTACCGCACCACGGAAGAGCTGGATTTCATGGGCAGGAACTTCGACCCTCCTTCCCTTCTGCGTTTTCAGGAAAATGCGGCGGCCTTGGGCATCCCGTTGCTGTCCAAAAGCCCGTTTCTGCTGTTGCGGGAGGAATAATGCTTGATCTACGCTATATCCGGGATAACGAAGCGGCGGTGCGCCAGGCCATGGCACAACGGGGGGCCGAGGTGGACTTGGACGGACTGCTGCGTGTCGACCACGCCCGCCGCGCGGTGCTGCAGGAGGCTGAGCAGCTAAAGAGTGAGCGCAACGCCGTATCCAAGGAAATCGGGGTGCGCAAGCGGGCCGGCGAAGATACGACGGACCAACAGAGCCGCATGCGGTGCGTCGGGCAGCGCATCCAGGAACTGGACGAGGAAAGTCGACGCCTGCAGGCAGACCTGCAGGAACGGCTGTTGCCCATACCGAATATTCCCTGCGCTGATGTACCGGTTGGTCCCGATGCATCCGGCAACCGGGTTGTCCGCGAGGTGGGCACCCGCCCGGCGTTCGACTTTGAGCCCGCCACCCATGTAGACCTTGCGGAGCGGCTGGGCTTGGTGGATTTTGCGCGCGGCGCCAAGATCAGTGGCTCCGGCTTTCTCGTCTACACCGGGTGGGGGGCCCGTCTCGAACGGGCACTGATCCAGTTCATGCTCGATCTCCATACCCGCGAGCACGGTTATACGGAGATCCAGCCCCCGCTCCTGTGCCATGCCGCAACGATGACGGGCACGGGACAGTTGCCGAAGATGGCCGACGACATGTACGCGGTGGAGAGCGACGGGCTCTACCTGATTCCCACCGCCGAAGTGCCGCTGACGAATCTACATCGCGAAGAATTGCTGGACCGCCCGTTGCCGATCAAGTACGTCGCCCACACCCCTTGCTTCCGGCGGGAAGCCGGCGCGGCCGGGCGCGACACGCGCGGCATGATACGGGTGCATCAGTTTGACAAGGTCGAATTGGTGCAACTGGTGGAGCCGGACCAGTCGTATGCGGTGCTGGAAGAGCTGGTGCAGCACGCCGAGACGGTTCTGCAGCGCCTGGAACTGCCCTACCGCGTATGCGAGCTGTGCACCGGCGACCTCGGTTTTGCGGCGGCGCGCTGCTATGACATCGAGTTGTGGGCGGCCGGACATCAGGATTGGCTGGAGGTATCCTCCTGCAGCAACTTCGAGGATTTCCAGGCGCGCCGGGCCGGGATTCGTTACCGGGACGGTGCCGGGAAGCCGCGCTTTGTCCATACCCTCAACGGTTCCGGTGTGGCGCTGGCGCGTCTTTATGTGGCCCTGCTGGAGCAGTACCAGCAAGCCGACGGCTCGGTTAGGATACCCGCCGCCCTCTGTCCTTATCTAGACGGCAAGGACCGGTTGCAAGCGGTTTAGCCCGCCTTTCTCACCGGGCGCCCCGCGGCCTTGCTTGCCAGGTGCCTTCCGCGCGCCATCCTGGATGTGCGGTCCAGCGCGCGTACGAAAGGTTTTTGCACGTGCCTCAGAAAACGAATCGCGCGCTGAGCCCCACCTCCCAAGTGGTGTTCTCCGGCTCCAGAAAAACCGCGACCCCTCCGGGGGTTCGCACAAAGACCAACTCGGAATCGTCTATGTCCCAGTAGCGCACAAACGGTTCCAGCGTCCAGTCGAAGCGGCCGGTTGCGCCGCTTAGTGCGGCAGCCGCCCGGAGGCCGAAACCGTCGTTTTGTTTCTTGCGTAGCCGCGGGCCGTCAAACGGTCGCAAATCGGAAATCTGTTCCCCGGACATCAAGTGGGCGTATTCTAATGAAAACGCCCAGTGCTGGCCACCGGCCGTCTGGCGGTAATGCCGAAGCGCGACGGGCAGATAGCGGTAGGTCGATTCACGCTTGTAGCCGGCCGGATCGAACGAAGAGTCATCGTCCTTGTAGCGGTAACCAAAGCCCAGAAAGAATGCCGTGTAGGCCGTGTCGGTCATGAACGGCGCGTAGCCGGCCAACAAGCGGACTTCGTACGTGGTCGCGTCAATGCTGCTGATGGTATAGGGCGTACGGGCTTCATCCAGCAAGGCCCCGTCATAGTCGGTTTTCCCTTGCGCATAGCGCCCATGCAGCACGAAGATAAATTGTTCGCGACGCACGCGCATCATCGGGGGTTGGTCGTCAGCCGTATCCCCCGGTTGCTCGATCTGACGCACGCGTGGGTGATAAAACGAGAGGCGGGCATCCACGCCATAAAGCCAGCCTTCCATGTCCATCAGGCCGGGCTCCTCGTAGGCATACCAAAAAAGTTCCGGCCCGATTTCAAACCGGTGCCATGATTCCGGTTTGGCCGGAACCACTTGATCCGCGCGATCAATCGGTTCCATCTCCCCTCCCCAGACCCAGTATGGGGTACTCAAGATAAATCCCAGCAAGATAAGACGCATAACCACTCCTCCCCTCACCATGTTCGCTTGCAGCTTAGGTTTTCCCTACAGTAAAAGTCAATGCCAATTAACCAGGCACCGAGTACGCGTTTCACCGCAAGAAGCAGCGCTACCCGCTCAGGCATCAAGTTTCGCCTTGAGCGCAGCGAGCACTTTCGGTGGATTCGCTTTGCCCCGACTGGCACGCATAACCTGTCCCATGAGGAATTGAAGCGCGGCGGGCTTGCCGCCTTGATAGTCCGCTACCGACTTCGGATGGGCGGCAATGGCCGCGTCGACCCAGGCCGTCAAGGCCCCCTCATCGCTGACTTGGCTGAGCCCCTTGGCCTGCATGATAGCCACCGGATCGCCCCCCTGCTCGAAGCAAGCGGAAAAAATCGTCTTGGCGGCGGGGGTGTTGATCTGGCCTTCCTCCAGCAACTGCAAGAGGCGGGCGAGGTTTTCCGGCGTAATGCGCGCTTCGGCCAGCGTCCACTCCTTCTCGCCCAGCGCCCGTAACAGCTCCGTCATCACCCAATTGGATGCGGGTTTAGGTGCCGCGCCGGCGGCCAAGGCCGCCTCAAAAAAATCGGCCACGGCCTTGTCGGCCACAAGCACCTCCGCATCGTACGGGGGCAAACCCAAATCCGCTACAAAGCGTGCCCGCCGCTGGGCGGGCATTTCGGGTAGTGCGGCGCGCCAGGTCTCCAACGGCGACTCCTCCAGGACCACCGGTACCAAGTCCGGTTCCGGGAAGTACCGGTAATCGTGCGCATATTCCTTGCTGCGCATCGCGGAGGTCACGCCGCGCTCGTCATCCCAACGGCGCGTTTCCTGCGTGATCCGGCCACCCGCTTGCAGCACGTCGATCTGCCGCTGAATCTCGTACGTCAGCGACCGGTGCACCCCCTTGAAGGTGTTCATGTTCTTGATTTCCGTCTTGGTGCCCAGCTCCTGCTGGCCGACTGGGCGCACGCTGCAGTTGATATCGCAGCGAATATTGCCCTCCTCGAGGTTCCCGTCGGTGATGCCACCGTAGACCAGCATCTGCTTCAAGGCTTGCAGATAGGCAAACGCTTCATCGGCGGATTCAATATCCGGTTCCGACACAATCTCCATCAGAGGCGTGCCGGCCCGGTTAAAGTCCACGCCACTGACATCCGCGAAATGGACATTTTTGGCCACATCCTCCTCCAGATGAATACGCTGGATACGGATGGTTCGCGGCTGGTCGTCGACCTCGATCGTGACAGCGCCGCCCGTACAGAGCGGCTGGTCATATTGCGAAATCTGATAGTTTTTAGGCATGTCGGGATAGAAGTAACTCTTGCGATCGAACTTGCTGCGGTAATTGATGGTGCACCCCAACAGCAAACCGGCGCAGACGGTCTGCTTTACCGCTGCTGCGTTCAGCACGGGCATGGTGCCTGGATAGCCGAGGCAGACGGGGCAGACATCGGTATTGGGGGGTCGACCGAACCGGTTGGGGCAGGTGCACCAAATCTTGGATCGCGTCCTAAGCTGGACATGCGTCTCCAGCCCGATGCTGACCTTATAGGTCACGGGCGCGTTCATGACTGGATGGCCTCCCGCCCATGGGGAGGGTGTTGTGCGCTCCAGTTAGTGGCCTGCTCATAGGCATGGCCGATCTGCAGAATCGTCGCCTCACGCAAGGCCGGTCCGAGTATCTGCAAGCCGATGGGCAACCCGGTGGTACTGAAACCACAAGGCACCGATAAACCGCAGATACCTGCGAGGTTGGCCGTAACGGTGAAGATATCCCCCAGATACATCTGCAGCGGATCGTCGATCCGCTCGCCCAGACGATAGGCGGTGGTGGGCGCCACCGGCGTCAACAGGGCGTCACATTGGTCAAACACCCGTTCGAAATCCTGCCGGATCAGGGTGCGCACCTTCTGGGCGCGCAAGTAGTAGGCGTCGTGGTAACCGCTGCTCAGCACGTACGTGCCGAGGATGATCCGGCGTTTGACTTCCGGCCCGAAATAGGTGGCGCGGGTGCGCTGGTAGCTATCGAGCGGATCCTGCCCGGCCACGCGCGCACCATAACGTACCCCGTCGAAGCGAGCCAGGTTAGCGGACGCTTCCGCCGTGGCAATGATATAGTACGTCGCGACAGCGTACCGGGTATGTGGCAGCTGCACCTCGATGATTTCCGCGCCCAGACGACGGCATTCATCAATGGCCGCCCGTACGGCGCGGGTCACCTCCGGATCAACCCCGTCGGCAAAATATTCAGCGGGCAGGCCCAATTTCAGGCCGCCCAGTTCGGACCCCAACGCAGCGGTATAGTCCGGTACTGGAACATCCAGCGATGTGGTATCGAGCGGATCACGCCCGGCGATACACTGCAGCAGCGTGGCGGCATCCGCCACGGTACGCGTCACGGGACCGACCTGATCAAGAGAGGAAGCGAAAGCGGTCAAGCCATACCGCGAGACGCGACCATAGGAGGGTTTCAAGCCGACGCAGCCGCAGAAGGCCGCCGGCTGGCGGATCGAACCACCGGTGTCTGTCCCCAGCGCGGCAACGGCCACACCCGCGGCCACCGCGGCGGCGGCGCCACCACTGGAGCCGCCCGCCACATGGTCTTTGTTCCACGGGTTGCGGACCGGGCCATAGGCGGAGTTTTCGTTGGTCGAACCCATGGCGAATTCGTCCATGTTCAAGCGTCCGAGCGGAATCGCACCGGCTCGGCGCAAGCGGGCCACAACCGTAGCGTCGTAGGGACTGATATACCCTTCCAGTATCCGCGAGGCGCAGTGGCATGGTTGATCCTTTACGTTCAACACATCTTTGATGCCGATGGGCACCCCCTCCAGCGGTCCCGCCCCGGGTCGCGGCTCCGGGTCGATGCCCCCCAAGGCCTTTTGAACCTCGCCGCCATCCCAGTCAATATAGCAATTAAGGCCAGGGTTACAGCGATCAATGGCGCTTGCCAGGTTGGCCAGCAAGGACGGCAAGTTGTGGCGTGGTTTGGCCTCAAGCGCCTGCCGCCAAGCGGCAATAGTCGACGGAAAGCGGGCAGCCATATCGCTATTCCAGTATACGGGGGACCATGAACAGGCCGTTACGGGCCTGTGGTGCGTTGGCCATTACCTGCTCGTGCGGCAAGCCGGGTGCGGCTTCGTCGGCGCGGAAAACATTCTGCAGTGGCAGCGCATGCGCTGTGGGCTCAACATCCGCTACATTCAACGGGCTCAACTCCTGGACATAGTCCAGGACGTGCTGCAACTGGCCTTGGAACAAGCCGGCTTCCTCGTCGGTGAGGGACAGGCGCGCCAAATGCGCCACATACCGCACATCCATTTCGTTTCCTGGCACCCGTGTCGTCATCGATCCCTGCCGTCTAGATGATTTCGATGATGACATCATCTGTATCATCTTCTTCCGGCTCGGGCTCATCCACCACGGCGAACGTCGGCAGGATGCGGTAGTAGACCTGTAAGGACAACGCCGCGAAGGTAGTGGCATAGGCCGGGCCGTAATTAACCTCCCGCCCGCTGCCGGAGTCGAGGCTGGCCGCCGGCGGTATCCACGTACCGTCTTTATTCTGGTTTCGCACGAATTGCGGAGCAAACTGTTCATTCCATTCCCGCCAAGCCGATCCGCCCGTCTGAAACATTACCTGGGTAATATAGTAGATCCGGTATAGGTCCCAACGCATGGGGCGTTCCCAATCCACCCGGGCCAGCTCCTGAACCAACGCCGAGCCGGCCCGCGCCTCCGGTTCACGGCCATGGCCCGTCAATTGAAAAAGCAGCGTACCGATCGCCGTCATGGCCAAATTACGCCCCCCCATTTCGGCATAACCAAACGAGCCGTGCTCGGGATTAAACACCGTACGCAGGTCCTCGATGGCCAGCTCCATCGAACGTTCGATGCCTTCCGCCCCGCTTTCCGCCAGTTCCGCCGCCTTTAATGCTTGCACGATGAAGGCCGAAACAGAGGTGTCCCGACGTGCCCCCTGGGCAAAACTGTAATCCCAGCCGCCGGCAGGTTGCTGGCCATCGATCATGGCCTGAATCGCCCTGTCCATGGCTTCACGCACGCGGGGGATACGCGTCAGGGCATAGGCTTCTGTCAACGCATACGCGGCAATCGCATTGCCGTACACATGATGGCTTCCCGTGTCACGGAACTGCCCATTATCGCGCTGCTGCTCCAATAAAAAGCGAATGGCCCGGCGCACGGTATGCCCATAACGTTCCGAGGAGGTCGTTTCGCCATGGGCCAGGAAGGTCAACAAGCCCAGCCCGGTCATGGCTGACGAAGGGGCACCATGCGACCAGGAACCGTTTTCGTTCTGATTGATCCGCAACCATTCCAGGGCCCGGAGAACCGCCTGGGCCGTCTGCTCGCCCCAGCGCCCACCGTATTCCCGCAACAAACCCGACCGGCTGGCGGCGTCCCGTCCGGAAAAGAGCCCCTGCATGATCAGGGGGCTTTCGACCTGCATCACATCCAATGCGGCGAAATCGACGTCCGGTTGGTCTTGCGTGAAGTCCATATCCTCGGGGGGGACATCCATATCCACATCAAAATCAACGTCGATATCAAAATCGAATTCCAGCGGCTCGATTTCCGGCTCAAAATCATCGAGCAGCTCATCGAGATCAACGGTCTCCATCTCCATCAGCGTGACTTCAATTTCCGGCGTCATATCACGTGTCTCGAAGACAATGAAATGGATCGCTAGATAGACAAGCAGGATATGGAGCAGAATCGAGCCGGTTGGTCCGATCAAATGCTCCAAAACTTTTCTGCGGACATATTCGCGGCGGTTCATGGGCACCTCCCAAAACGTCAATTCATACTTACGACGGATAGGTTACGTAAGCCCACTTTGGCGCACAAATCAAGGACCTGGATCAGGTTTTCGTGACGGGATCGCGCCGTGGCCATAATGAGCACCGTCTGGTTCCGGTCGAGGGCGGCCAACCGTGCCAGATTCCGTTCAATATTAACCAGGGTCATGGGGCGCTCGTTCAAGGTGAATCCGTCCGGATACACCACAATTTGCAGCACGTTCGGCGTTTCCATCTCCTCGCGCGGTTCAGCGTCGGGAGCCGGCCGGAACACGTCCAGATGCGCCATTACGTCCTGCGGTTCAAAGGTCAGGATGAAATAGATCAGCAACTGAAAGACGATATCGATCATTGGCGTCATGGGCAGCTCACTATCGATATCGGCTACCCGTTTACGTATGCGTCTGTGCGCCATGCCTGCGCCTCCCTACCGGTTAGTTGGCTTCCTTGATCGCGGCAAACTTGATTCGGAATAAACCCGCCCGTGTGCACGTATCCATCACGCGCCGGATGTGTTCGTGCGGGGTATCGATATCGCCGCGAATGACCACCGGGGTGGTCTGTCCGTAGCGGGCCACCGAGTTTCGCATAATGGCCAGCAACTGATCGTGCGAGACCGGAACACGGGCCAGCGATACGCGCCCCCGATCCGAGACATCGATGGTGACGGTCCGTGGATCGCGCCTTTCTACGGCAGGTCCGTCAGGGGCCATCGCCAGCCGGATACGATCATCCAATGCGTCCCGCTCCATTTCGATGGTCAGCACGAAGAAGATGATCATCTGGAAAACGATATCGATCATCGGCGTCATGTTGATGCCGCCGCCTTCGCCCACTCGCAGGCCTTTATTTTTTCTGCCCTTGCTCATAGCGGTTCCTGTGGTTCAGGTCCTGGCCACTGCGCCCGTTATTCCTCCACCACTTCGACATTGCGGAAGACCTTGATCAGGTCCATGGTGGTTCCCTCCATGCCCAAGATGATCTTAGTGGCCTTATTGCGGAAGAAATAGAAGAAGGCAACCGCCGGGACGGCCACCGACAGACCGGCGGCCGTCGTAAACAGGGCTTGCGAAATATTCAACGCCAAGGCCGCCTGGCGCGCCGCCCCTTCCGCCGCTACGGCCAGCGAGGCAAAGGCGAAAATCATACCTTGCACCGTACCCAGCAGCCCGAGCATCGGCGCCAGGTTGCCGACCACGTTCAGGTAGTTGACCCGCTGCATCAGTTGTTCACCTTCCAGATCCGCTGCCACCCCAACGGCGTCCTGAATGGCTTCGAAGCCTTCCTCCACGTTGGTAAAACCGGCGGATAAAATGTTGGACAGCGGCACGGGATTGTCCTCGCAATGTTTCAGGGCTTTCATCACATCCCCCTGTTCCATCGCCGTGCGGACTTCCTCGACCAAGGAATCCGGCGCAATTTTAGCCGATCGGATGGTAATGAACGAATCCACAATCAGGGCAATCCCAGCCACCGAAGCCCCAAAAATGGCTAACCACAAAACAATGCCCAACACGCCGGCCCCGGTGACAATTTGCAGGAAACCGGGTCCCGGCACATCCGTTGCTTCCGGTTGTTCACCGCGCAATTCCATCCCCGGCGCCACTTCCTGTGCGGCTGGCGCATCGGCCTCCTGCGCCCACACCGGCCGGATGGCCACCGTGCCCATCAGTACAAACCCGCATACCGCCAACCACCTGATCGTCTTTTGCATCCTCTGTCTCCTTAGTTACTAATCGCACATCCTGTGCCTTGTATTTCAGTTTGCCACTATTCGGCCCCGCATGGAAAGCGAAAAAACTAGAGCCGGGCTTGTGCCCGGGCTGCGAACGGCGAATCGCGATGGTCGCCCACCACCTTACGGAACATCTCGCGGGCGCGTCCGTCCCGCAGTTCCTCCAACACAACACCGGCCTTGTATAGCGCTTCGGCGCGCGCTTCGCGCTCGGTTTGGAACAACACCGCCGTGCGCAGATAGTCCAGCAGCGCATCCTCCGCGCGCCCGCGTTGCCGTTTCACATCCCCGCGCATTACCTGCGCAAGCGCGGCATCCGCCCGGGAACCTTCGCGGGCCAAGGCGTCCAATTCACGTTCCAGCCGATCCAGTTGGCCGGTGCCCAACATCGCCCGGTAGTAGGGCCAGCGGGCCGCCGGATCCTCCCGCCGTGCCGCATTGGTCTGGAATAGCCGGTTAAAAGTCGCCAGGGCCGCATCATAGTCTTCCTTGCCCAGTTGGGCCCGGCCAATCAACACCAGTGCCTCCAGGTCCCAGGAAAGGAACTGGTATTCGGTAACGACATTCTGCAGCTCACTAACGACCCGGTCATACTGGCCCTGCTGCAGCGCGCGCTGGGCTTGGTCCAGCACCCGCGGACGCACGGCCACGGCCTCGCGATACTGGTTGCGGGCAAACGTCAAATCGCCGCGCTCGGTGGTCAGTATGATATCCCCGTTGCGACGCGCGCGAATGGCGGAGCCCTCAATGCGGCGGCCATCCTGCAACACCACGTACGGCCGCTCCGCTCCCACGGCAGAGAGGGCCAACAGGCCCACGACCAAAATCACTAACCCTGCTGACCACTTCCGGCTTGTCATTATTCCCGTTGTTCTCATGGCGTTCACTCCTCTGTTAATTTATTGGACGGCCCGACGGCGGGCATCGGCGCGCATCCGCCGCACCTCATCCACAAACGATCCCTGCGCAAAGTCATCCAGATACTGCACACTCACATCTTCCACATCCTGGTACAGTTCCAGTTCCATCATCAGCTCTAAACTCTGCCACAAGCTCTGTTCGATGATCGGCCGCAGCTCACGGTCCGTGGGGTCCTGAAGCAGCGCGATGCGCTGAAACGACGCCAAGGCGGCATTGCGGTCCCCCTCCAGTTGCTGGACTTCCGCCAACTTGAATTGCGCCCGCTGATTGGTCAGGTTATCGGGGGCGACCCGCAGAATGTCGCCCAGCACGCGGCGCGCCTCGCGGTATTGCGCCAGATCGCGATGCGCAGCGGCCAACAAGAAGCGGGCATCGAACAGGTAGGCGGTGTTGGGAAAACGCTCAATTAATTCAGTAAATACCGTGACAGCCTGCTCGTGCTCGCCTTGATGATGATAGGCGGAGCCGAGCCCGAATTTGGCGAGTTCCAGCATCCGACGTTCATCGGTCGAATCCACCACCCGCCGGTAGGCCGGGATCACCTCCTCGTACAACCCGTTATCCAGCATGAGCTGACCGATCCGCGTGAATTCTTCGGCGGAATGATCTTCCGGGGTGCGCATCATCCGGCGGAACGCGTCCCGCGCAATGTCCGGACGGTCGATCTCGAAGGCGGCACTGACCAAGGCGAACAAGGCGCTGCGCCCCTCCTCGGAATCGGGATAGCGTTCCGCCAGCGCTTCGAACGTCGCGGCGGCCTCGGTGGATCGCTCCAGCTCCAACTGGATCGCCCCCTTGTCGCGCATAGCCGTGGGGGCCAGACTTGATTCCGGATGCCGCTCCAGGAACTGGGCATAGGTCGTAATGGCCCGATCCCGGAAGTCCGGAATCCGTTCGGCCGGCTCCCGTGCACGGGCTAGATTATAACCGACAAAGAACAAGGCGCGCTCCGCAAAGCGCGCGTTGCGCTCCGCATCTTCCGGGCGGGCGTTATCCGGCGCATCTTCCGCCCGGAGCCAACGCAGGAGCTGGCCATACGCCTGCACCGCTTGTGGATATTGTTGCAGTCGTTGATATGAATCGCCGACCAGAAACTGGGCGCGTACCCGCTCGTGGCCCGGCGGTGCTTCGGCCACGTAGCGCGTCAGGTACTCAATCGCCTGCTCATAGTCCTCGATTTCATGCGAACTGATGGCCATGGCGAACAGTGCCCGGAGGAAATTCCGGTCACGCGGATAGTTTTCCACGATCCGCTGGTAATACCCCATGGCCGCCGCGCGCTCGCCGACCGCCTCACGCCGCCGCGCCATATCGAATAACAGGGCCGGGGCCCGTTCGTGCTCCGGGAACCCGGAAAAATAGATATCGAAGAAGGCATAATACATCTCTTCGTTGTCCTTCTCCACATACTCACGACCGCCAATGAGCAACGCGCGCGCCGCAATCTCGTCCCCAGCAAACCGCTCCGCCAAATATTCCGCCACCATCCGCGCATGGAGTTCATCGCCGGACCGCACGTAGCTCAGCAACAGGTTGGCCAAGGCGCGCAGCGAGGGCTCCCCCTCGGGGAACGCATTCAAAATGCGCAGGTACTCCTTGATCGCGGCGGGGTAATCGCGCTGCCGGAACAGGTCGTCGGCATGCGTAAACTGCGCCTGGGCCGCCTGGCCGACATGGTCGCCGAAGTCTACATTCACGCGCCGACCGTACTCCCCTTCCAGCAAGGCCACCAGCGCCCGTCCGCGCATACCGGCCTCACCGCCCCACTCACTCATGCCGTAACGGCCGAACACATTGTAGAATTCAGTCAACGCCTGTTGGATAACGGGTAGCACCTCAGCTTCCGGTGCCCCGCGTTCCCGCAGTGCCCGGGCCTCTTTCTCGTGCAGCTCGCCCAGCAGAAAGCGGGCCGCCGCCACCGGGCTCATGACCGGCGGCACGTTCTGCTCGCGCAACACCTGGTCCAGCCGGTTTAAATCCGACCGGTAACGAAGCAGCAGTTCACGGGCACCCGCCTCGTTATCGCGCGCCAGCTCCACGTGGGCCATGGTACTGATCGCATGGCCGAACCAGAGGTCGTAGCCCCCCCACGTGATCTCGTCAGCCATTGCGAACGCTTGGTCCAGGTACTCTTTGCGCTGGTCGCCTTCAGCGTCGCGTCCCAGCCGCAGTAGCAACCGAGCCACATCGTGCATTAACCGCCGCTGCGCACCGCTATCGTCCAAGCCCGCTGCCAGCAAACGGCGGTAGGCCGCCACGGCCCCGGCGCGGTCCCCCATCCGTTCCAGCATTTGGCCATAGCGGTACGCGGCATCCTGGAAGAATTCAAGCAGGTCAGGGTCCTCGGGCGCTTCATCCGCGTAGTCCGCAAAGAAAGCCTCATACAAGCGACGCGCCTCCTCTACTTCACCCGCCCGGAACAACCCATTGGCAATTCGCAATTGCAACGCATACCGCTGGGCGTGCTCTTCCGGCATGGTGGCTACCAGCTCCTCGGCTTCTTTAAATCGCCGCTGGGCAATCAGGATTTCGCCCTGGATGCGCGTGGCGCGCTGCTGTTCCCCGGGATGCAAGCGCAACACGTTCTGCACCACCCGGTTGGCGTAATCGGCGAAACCCAGTTCGACCAAACCAGACGCGAAAGCAAACTCCCGGTCCACATCCATGGCGGCCTGCGCGGACAAGGCCGCCGCCAGCCCCCAGGCGCACAACCCGCAAATCGCCCGTCCACAAAATCTTCTCACGCTAAACCCTTTCATCTCGTGTCCTGCCGCGATAACATTGGCACCGTCGCCGCCCAACCCCAAGTCCATATACCGCGGCAGTGTACGTCACCACCTATCGGGCGTCAACCCAGCGTTCGCCGAAAGAAAAATGATCTGTCGCCCTAATCTGCTTTCTGAACTCAATGAACAGCCGTTTCCAAGTATAATTGCTTTCGCGCAGCGACTGCCAAACATGATCTGTGTCCATCTGTGTTTATCTGTGGTTCTCTTTTCCTTGTCTGAGAGAACACGGAGATCCGGTGGACGCGTACGGCTACGCTTACGGACGACGGCACGTTCCTTTCGTCCACCATAAGCGTCCACGTAAGCGTCGTCCGTTCTCTCACCCCCTCGCAAACTGTGACAACGCTCACAGGCCATCGAGCAATGATCCGCGCAAACACCGGCGGCGACAAAGCGCCGCCCTCCAGCAACCAGATCAAACGAATCAGAAATGCAGGGGTGAACGGTCCGGTCCTGCCGTCTGCGCAAATCAGGGGTGCGGTTTACCGCGTGCACTGGAGTTGTCTGGTTCGATCCAGTCTTCAATCCTGAGATCGGGCACACGCTTGAATTCCTTGGTGGTATTCGTGACCAAGGTGAGGCCTTGATAGAGCGCGTGCGCGGCGAGAAGCAGGTCGTAGCTTCCTATAGGGGTTCCAGCACGCTGAAGGGAGGCCCTGATGTCCCCATATATCAGGGAAGCGCCGGCAGGAAAGTCCATGACATCAAGCGGACCGAGAAACTTGGTCAGCGCAAGCTGGTTCATCTCCCGTTTGACGCTGTTGGAAACGCCGAACTGCAGTTCACAGAACGTAATTGCCGAAATGCCGACATCCCCGATGCGGAGTTTCCTGAAGCGTTCATACACGTGTTCAGGTGAACGCTTTATGATGTAGATACAGGTATTGGTGTCCAGAAGGTATCGCATCAGTCAAAGCGCTCCCGTTCGGGCTGTGACCCCTGATCACGCTCGGACATGAAGTCGTCGGTGAAGAGCCCGGTCGCCTCGAACATGGACCGCCATGGGTCGTGTCTTGGCACAAGCACCACATAGCTTCCCACATGATGGATATACACAGATTCACCATCGAATCGAAACTCTTTGGGCAGCCGAACCGCCTGGCTCTGTCCGTTCTTGAATAGTTTTGCTGTCTTCATAATGCCGGGAATATATACCTAAATGTATATATGTCAACTTGCCCCGTTCAAGCCATTCCGCGCGTTCCACATCAAGCGCGGACGCATAACACAATCACCAACCCCGCCAGCCCCATCCCGGGCTGTCGCAGCCAAGATGCCGTCCGGAACCACGACCCGGTAGTGCGCGGCCAACACAACGGCGGCGATGCGTTGTTCGGTGGTGTCACGACTGCGCAGGACCCGTTGCAACTGCTGTTCGGTGGCGCGCACGGTAGGTGCTTCGCCGGTGAGCCGCTCCGCCTCGCGCGCGATGCGGTCGTGCGACAGCAGGACAGGCATCAAAGGCCAGTCCACTTCGTCCTGGCCCGGCAGGGTCGGGGCGGCATCTGACACGGCGGCAAACAGGAAGAACAGGCCGATATAGACGGTCATCAGGCGGACACAGCATTTCCAACGTCTGGAAACGAGGGGCGTCCGGCATTCCAAGGCTTGGAACGGGGCGACGGAGGCGGAAAAGGCACTGGTTGACATGAGGCACTGCCGGTGGTCGAGGAATTGAAGGATGACGGCACCTTTCCAAATGTTACGCAGTGTGTCAACAGTACTTTAAATAATGATGTTCGTTGCCTGGCCATGGCCCCTGCATGAATTACCGAAGCAGCGCAATGTCAATATACACTGA
>SLLF01000094.1 GCA_007134175.1 Kiritimatiellia bacterium
ATGCTAATCTGCATGTTCTCCCTCCTTCGGGTTGTTGGTTACATACTAAAACGCGGCCCTAAATACAACTCCCGGCTGACCGGGTCATTGACCAGAAAGGATTGGGTCCCCTCGCGCAACACCTTCCCTTCGCATATCAAGTAGGCGCGGTCCACCACGGCGAGCGTCTCCCGCACGTTGTGATCGGTGATCAAGATACCCAGACCGCGCTTCTTCAATTCGATGATGATCTGCTGCACGTCATAAACCGCCAACGGATCCACCCCGCTGAACGGCTCGTCCAGCAAAATCAGCGAGGGACTGGTGACCAGCGCCCGCGTAATCTCCAGGCGGCGGCGTTCGCCACCGCTTAAGGTATAGGCGCGTTGGTTGGCTAAATGACTGATCTTGAGCTCCTCCAGCAGGAAGGCCAGTCGTTCGCGACGCTCGCGCACAGTCAGCGGCAGGGTTTCCAGGATGGCCAGCACGTTTTCCTTGACGGTCAAGCGGCGAAAGATGGAGGGCTCCTGCGCCAAATAACCCATCCCCATCCGCGCTCGTCGATACATCGGAACCTGGCTGACGTCGCGACCGTTGAAGACCACCCGTCCTGCCGTCGGCTTGACCAAGCCAACGATCATGTAGAAGCTGGTGGTTTTGCCGGCCCCATTGGGCCCCAGCAACCCGACGATTTCGCCGGGCTTGACGTTCACATGGACACCGTTGACTACGCGCTTCCGGTTGTAGACCTTGACCAAGTCGCTGGCTTCCACCAGCAACGATTCGCCTGCCTGTGCCTGCGCCACACTAATCTCCAATAAACAGGCCCCGAGGCCCTTCCCCTTCCGGGAAAAGTACCAGCCGTGCCCGCGGTTCGCAAATCATTTTATTGGTATCCCGCCAAAAGGTGATCGTATCCCCTTCAAGAATATCACGACCGCGCCGGATGCGCGGCTGCCCCTCCAGGAAGATTTTGCCGGATTCCACTTCATATGAGGCGTTTTGGGCCCAGGCGGTGGTCTCTTCCTGCTGGATAATAACCCGCCCCTCGGCCTCAATTGTTTCGGCTTGATTGCGCGCATCAAAACGGACGGTTAAACGATCCGCCCGCATGCGCAAAGCAGGATCCCGGACAACGACGTTTCCCTCAAACAACGCCATTTGCTCCCCTTGGTCAAAGGTCAGCCGCTCCGAAGTGATAACCGTCGCCTCGGCTTCATTGATCGCGAACTGATCCGCGGCCCAGGCGGCGGTCATGCCGGGGAAGACCATCCATCCGATCCCCCACCGCACCACCAGCCACCGGACGCCACACCGGCAACGCGAGGCCAGGCCCGCCACGTTGTTCTGCCCTGTCATACCGCTCATGGTGTATCCTCTTCCTCCGGTTTGGCCGGACGCGTTTGATGTTCGGCTACCGCGCGCCGGTCCCTGAACACGACTTTGGCGTCCTGGTGAATCTCAAAGCGACCATCATCGGCCTGCCAACTGAAACCTTTGCCGGTGATGACCATATTGTCCCGGGCAATCCGAATCGGCCCTTCCGACTCGGCCTGTCGACGCTGGCGGTTATAAACGCAATGGTCGGCCGTCACCCGCATCTCCACTTGCCGGTCGGCGTCATAAAAATCCACCCGCATTTCAGTAATGTCCACCGCCCCATTGTCCAAAATCCGGGCAAACTCACCAAACAGGCGGTAGCGCAACCGGTTGTCCCGGTCGAATTCGGGCACTTCAAATTCACGGATCGTCTGGCCGGTCAACTGGGCCTCGACCCGGTCATTACCGCCCCACAAGGCGAACGCCAACAGCAAAACCACGAGCACCCGCCATCCCCTACGGCCTCGCCACGCCAGGGTCATAGCTCCAACCTCCCGTCCACGACATCGTCAATCATCCGCAACGACCGCATTAAGGCGGGCAGGATCGCCAAACGCAAGGTGTTATCCTTATCCGATTTGGCTCGGGCCGGCTGCGCATGTGTTTCGACAAAAACCGCGTCGCAACCCGCCGCCACCGCCGCCCGGGCCAATGCCGGTGCCCAGCGGCTGTCGCCGCTGGTCCCTCGCGGACCACCACCCGGACGCTGCACACTGTGGGTGGCGTCAAAAACCACCGGATAGCGAAGCTCCCGCATGACCAGCAGACTGCGCATATCCACTACCAGCTGATTATAGCCAAAGGATACGCCGCGTTCCGTCAATAGCAAATGGCGGTTGCCGACGGCTTCCGCCTTGGCCACCACATGCCGCATATCCCATGGCGCGAGGAACTGGCCTTTCTTGATGTTTACCGGCTTACCCGTGGATGCCGCCGTGACAATCAAATCCGTCTGGCGACACAAGAATGCCGGGATCTGCAAGGCGTCCACCACCTCCGCCATCGCCTCCGCTTCGGCCGGCGAATGGACGTCCGTCAATACGGGGATACCATAGCGCTCCTTGATTTCACGAAAGGCGTCCAAACCGGACCGTAATCCCGGCCCCCGAAATGAATCCAAAGCGGAACGGTTAGCCTTGTCGTAGGAGGCCTTGAACACCAGGGGAATCGTCTGGTCCTGCGCCATGGCACACAGGCGT
Source organism: Kiritimatiellia bacterium (assembly GCA_007134175.1). Lineage (GTDB taxonomy): Bacteria > Verrucomicrobiota > Kiritimatiellia > SLAD01 > SLAD01 > SLLF01. Next base: position 2,559 of record SLLF01000094.1, read on the forward strand.
CCGGCCAACCGTACCACCGCCCGCCTACTTTCGATGACACACGGACCCGCGATCAGGGCCAACGGTTCGCGACCGCCGATTTTCACATCCCCTATATGAACAGTTTTTACCATATGGTCCTGCCTGCTGTCGTCATTCGGCTATGCCCGCCGCCCGCAGCGCAGCCTCCGCCGCTGCCACATCTACCGGTTCATCGACACCCAATGCCGCCTGTTCCGTCGGCACCACTTTGATGCGGCCGCCGATGTACAGGGCACGCAACTGTTCCAATTTCTCGGCGTTCTCCAAGGCACAGGGCGGCGTCTGCACCAGGGTTTCCAGAAACGACCGCCGATAGCCGTACACGCCTACATGCCGCCAGTATAGCGGTTCGCCGGACTCGACTCCACCCTTTTCCCTCACATGCGGAATTAATGCCCGCGAAAAATAGAGTGCCCGTCCGTCACGGGCGCAGACCACTTTAACCACCGCCGGTTCGGCGCGTTGCGCGGGGGTCGCCAGGGGGGTCGCCGCCGTGGCCATATCCCATTCCTCGCCGCCGGTTAACGCGTCGACCAAGGCATCGATCAACGCAGGCGCGATAAGCGGTTCATCGCCTTGGATATTCACGATGATCGCCGCGTCCGCCGCAGCGGCAGCCTCGGCCACCCGATCGGTACCCGACGGGTGCTCCGGTCGCGTCAGGCAAACGCGACCGCCGAAGGCGGCGACCGTTGACGCCACCCGATCATCATCCGTCGCCACCCAGACCTCGTCCAGTCGAACGGCTTGGCGCGCCCTTTCCCAAACCCACTGAATCAAGGGCTTGCCGCAAAGCGGATGTAGCACCTTCCCGGGAAACCGCGTTGAGCCGTACCGCGCGGGGATAATGCCTAGCGCTCCACTCATGACCACTGCTTCCGTAAGGCGGCCACTGTGCACGGTGCCGTGCCAAGCTGGGCCACGACGATGCCAGCCGCCAAATTCGCCAGCTCAGCCGCCACCCGGTACGAGGCGCCCGCCGCCAAGGCCAAGGTGGCCGTGGCCACAACCGTGTCGCCCGCACCACTGACGTCGAATACTTCGCGCGCCCGGGTGGGCACATGGAACGGCTCCTCGTCTTCAGCCAGCAGCAACATGCCCTGCGCACCCAGCGTAAGGATAAGCAGTTTCACGCCCCATTGAGTTCGCAGGGTCTTCCCCACATCCAACAGGCCATCGTCTTCCAGGGGGGGGCGTTCACCGATCGGTTCGGGAAGTCCTAAGGCACTATACGCCTCTTTGCGGTTGGGCGTAGCCAGCGTGGCACCCTGCACATCCAGATCGCAGCCATCCTTGGGATCATAGCCCACCGGCAGGCCGAGCGCCTGTGCGCGTTTGAGCGTGGACGACACGACCCGCTGCGTGACCACCCCTTTCCCATAATCTTCGATCACCACACCGTCGACCGTCACCAGCGCGCGCTCGATGGCCGCGCATAAGGACTCTTCCTGCACCGCGTTCAACATCGTGCCACTATCCCAATCCACCCGCACCACTTGCTGGCGCTCCGCAATGATCCGCGTCTTGACCGTGGTCCGTTGGTCGGCCAATTCCAGCAAAGCAGCGGTGTCCACTCCGGACTCCTCCAGGCAACGCTTCAACTCGACACCCCCGGGGTCGCGGCCGATGACACCCGCCACGGCGGCGCCGCCACCCAATGTCTGCACGTTACGCGCCACATTACTGGCCCCACCCGGCATGGCCTGTTCTTCCGTCACCGCTACGACCGGCACCGGTGCCTCCGGGGATATCCGGCGCACGGCTCCGTACAGGTAGCGGTCGAGCATCATGTCGCCAACCACCAGCAGCCGACGGCCTTGAAAGGCATCCACCCATTTATTCCATTGTACCCGGTCCGGTGTCATTGCAAACTCCTGGCTCACTTTATACACGCCTCGGCACCGCAAGCAAATCCACAAATGCGCAGGAGAACACGCTTGCCACCCGTCGGGCCACCGCTTATCTTCCCGCCCCATGAAGGCAGGAATAGTAGGACTACCCAATGTCGGCAAAAGTACGTTGTTTAACGCCCTGACGTCAGCCAGGGCGGAGGCGCGTAACTATCCCTTCTGCACCATCGAGCCCAACGTCGGCATGGTGCCGATACCCGACCCGCGCCTGGCGCGGCTCAACAACTATATCGCCACTAAAGAAGTGGTACCCACCGTACTGCATTGCGTCGATATTGCCGGCCTGGTCCGTGGTGCGCACCAGGGCGAAGGACTAGGGAACCAGTTTCTCTCCCACATCCGGGAAGTGGAAGCGATCCTGCATGTCGTCCGCTGCTTCGAAAACGCGGACGTCACCCATGTGGACGCCCATGTCGATCCCGTGCGCGACATCGAGACCATTGAAACGGAACTGCTGCTGGCGGATCTGCAAATGGTTACCAACGCCTTGGAACGCAGCCGCAAGAATCTGCGTGGCGGCGACGCAGATACCGCCTTGCGGGTCCGGGTGCTGGAGCGCTGCCAGACCGCTCTGGATGCCGGGCAAGCGGTACGCGCACTGGATTGGCCAGTCGCGGCGGAAGAGAAAATGCTGCGGATGTTGGGATTGATCACGGCCAAACCGGTTTGCTACATCGCCAATGTCGGCGACGAAGAATCGCCTTCCGCGGTGGCTGCGATCAAAGCCATTCGCGCCTATATGCAACGACACGACGGCGACGTCGTGCCGGTTTGTGCCCGTATCGAGTCGGAGTTGGCCGAGCTGGCGCCGGCGGAACGGGCTGAAATGCTGGATGCGCTGGGTATGGCCGAACCGGCGCTGGACCGGGTCGCTCGTGCCGCGCATGCCCTGCTCGGTCTGCAAAGTTTTTTTACCGCCGGCCCGAAACAGATTCGTGCCTGGACCATACCCTGCGGCGCTACCGCCCCACAGGCCGCCGGCGCAATCCACACCGACTTTGAGCGCGGCTTTATCCGCGTGGAAGTCTATACCGTGGCCGACCTGGAACAGTATCACTCCGAGGCCGCCATCAAGGCGGCGGGCCGCATGCGGCTTGAAGGCAAGCAATATATCATGCAGGATGGCGACGTATGCCATTTCCTCTTCAACGTGTAAGTCATGCCCGCAAGCCGTAAACACACCACGGAAAATGGCCTGACGCTGCGCCAATGGGTCACCCTCATGGAGCAACTGGCCCCGCCAGCCGGTGCGGCGGATTGGGACAACACCGGTTTGCTGTGGGCACCAACCCGGCCCCGCCGGATCCGGCGGCTATTGCTGACCATCGACTGTACACCGGCGGTCGCCGCCGAAGCGCTGCGTCGCCGGATGGACGCCATCGTGGCCTATCATCCGCCGTTATTCTCCCCGCTCACTCGTTTAGACCCCCAGGAGCCACTGCACCGACGACTGCTGCAATTGATTGAAGCACGCGTAGCGGTGTACAGTCCGCATACCGCGCTGGACGCTGCCCCGGACGGAGTTAACGACTGGCTGGCCAAGCAGGTTCACGGAGAGCAACCAGCAACGGTCCATGCCCTCCCGGATTCCGTGGTGCGCATGGTGCAATTCAAAACAACCGAGCCGTTCAACGAATTAGCCAGCCGGGTCCAAGCCAGATTGAAGGTTCCCTATTTACGCCTCGCCATGCCCGCCAAACGACCGCGGGCGGTGCGCCACGTCGCTGTCTGCGCCGGGGCCGGGGCCGGTGAACTGGCACACGTCCCGGCCGATGTCTGGCTAACGGGAGAGATGAAACACCACGATCTGCTGGCGGCCCAGGCCCGCGGAATCACGGTGATACTGGCGGAACACAGCCACACCGAACGCGGCTACCTGCCGGTGCTTCGCCGTCGGCTGCAAAACCGCACCGGACCGGCCTGCTCCATCCAGCTCGCCCGCCATGATCGCGACCCGGTGACGCTTTATCCTTAACCCTACTTCACCACTGCGCCGGAGGACATATTGCCGTCCACGGTGATCAGCCGTACACTTTCCCCTTTAGTCGCGGCCAGCAGCATGCCCTCGGATTTAACGCCGCGTAGCACGGCTGGTTTCAGATTGGTGACGACGATGACGGTCTTGTCGAGCAACTCCTCCGGGCTATAGTGCATCGCGATACCGGCTACCAGTTGGCGGCGCTCCTCGCCGATCATCACATCCACCTTCAACAACTTCGTGGCGTCCGGGATCTTTTCGGCCGCCACCACCCGCGCCGTGTGCAGCTCAACCTGCGCGAAATGAGCATAATCAATCAATCCTTCCTCCAACGCCGGGGGCACAGGTGGGCTGGCGGTCGGGCTCGGTTGATCGGTTTTCATCTTCAATTCCTCCGTGGCGGCGGTTACTAAAGGCTTAATACGCGGGAAGAGGGCACCGGTATCCGTCACCGGCTGTCCGCTTACCAATTCACCAACATGTTTCAAACGATCCAGCTGCGGGGCCACCGTCGTAATACCTAATGCCTGACGCAGCACGGTCATGCGCTCCGGCATCACCGGGAACAGTAGCGCGGAAATCACGCGCAATGCTTCCGCCGCCACGTACAAGACGCCGTGTAACGGCCTCGGATCGGACTGTTTGGCCAAGGTCCAAGGTTGTTTACGTTCCAGGTAACGGTTTGTCGCGCGCACCGCCGCCAGGACCTCGGCTAAACCCCGGTCCAAATGCAGACTCGTTACCGCGTCCGCCACGGCGCACACCGCTTGCTGCACCACGTCCCAAACCGCCCGCTCTTCCGCCCCGTCCAGCATGTTGGAGGGCGCGGCCGGGATCCGGCCGTCGCTATTCTTGCGAATCATTTTGATCACCCGGCTGGCCAGATTGCCGAGGTCGTTGGCCAAGTCCGCATTGAAGCGGCGTACAAACCCCTCTTCCGTAAAACTGGCGTCCTGCCCCAACGTCATTTCCGCAATCAG
>SLLF01000088.1 GCA_007134175.1 Kiritimatiellia bacterium
CGTCGCCCCCCCGCCTCCACCGCCCACCCGCCCGCAGCCACGGGTGCAGCGCAGCACCGAGCGGGTCCGCCGGGATGCGCCCCGCCCGCCCGCGCCGACACCGACACTGTCGCCCGAAGAAATTCGGCGCCGACTGGAACAGGCGGTTCCGGAAACCCGTCCCGCCAGTGGCGGGCCGGTGGCACCGGACGCCTGGGCGCGCTACTATGCGCTCCTGCATGAAACGCTCTATCGCGCCTGGGCGCAACCCACCTCCGTCATGCCGGGCCAGACGGCCACCGCCCGTATCCGGGTCCTGCGCGACGGCACAGTCGTCCAGCGTGAAATCACCCGCGGCAGTGGCCATCCCGCCATGGACCAGTCGATTATGCGGGCGATGGAAAATGTGCAGCGCCTCCCCCCTTTGCCAACGGATTTGACAGGTGCACACCGTGACTTTACTATTCAATTCGAACTGACAGGCGGCTTATGAACTACAGACCCCTTCCCTTACTCGCTATGCTTGCTTGCGCCGTGCTGATCGGCGCAGCTCCGTTTGGATCGGCGCAGCGGGCGAACGCACAGATTGTTATCACCAAACCGGCCGGCGAGAAAATCAACATCACGCTGGCCCCCTTGACTGCGGATCAGGATCCGGCCTCGGCTTTGTTCATGCGCACCTTGCGCGACAACCTAAACCGGTCCGGCTGGTTCCAGGTGACCGGTGCGGGACAAGCCGAGGTGGCGGTGTCCGGTCAGGTGCAACGAAGACGGGATCGGCTGACCGTGCAGTGCCGCGCAACGGGCACAGCGAACCGTCGCGAGTTCATGGCGCAGTCCTATCATCACGAAGCGGCCGATGCCCGCCGGCTGGCGCATCGCGTGGCCGACGACATTGTTCAAGCCGTCACGGGCCGACCCGGGATCGCCTCCACCCGCCTCGCGTTCGTGGGCCGGACCGACCAAGCCGCTGAGCTGTTTATCGCCGACGCCGACGGCGAAGGTATGCGCCAACTTACGCGCGACAATAATATCGCCGTACGCCCCCGCTGGGGGCCGACGGGCAATGTCTTGACGTACACGGCCTATCTACGGCGCTTTCCCGACGTCTTCTGGATCGATTTGGATAGTGGACAACGCCGTATTTTGGCCAACCACAGCGGACTCAATTCCGGTGGCGTGATTTCCCCCGACGGCAACGAAATGGCGGTTGTTCTCTCTAAGGACGGCAACCCGGAGTTGTATGTTCAGCACCTGCGCACGGGCCGGTTGACACGCTTGACCAACACGCCGCACGCCAACGAAGCAAGTCCTTCCTGGTCGCCGGACGGCCGCGAGATCGTCTATGTGTCGGATCCGGGCGGCCGACCCCAGCTCTATATCCTATCACGTGACGGCGGTCGGCCACGGCGGGTGACCACACGTGGCTCGAACGTATCCCCCGACTGGGGCCCCAACGGGTTAATCGCCTTCTCCAGTCGTATCGGCGGCCAATACCAAATTGCCTTGCTGGACCCGCAGACCGAGCACATCCGCCATTTGCCCATGCCCGATGGCGCCGATTACGAGGATCCCTCCTGGGCACCTAATGGCCGCCACATCGCCTGTGCGCGCCGCGAAAATTTTCGGTCGCAAATCTACATTCTTGACACAGCAGGCGATGCGCCTGTACGTTTGACCACACAACGGGGGAATTGGTATTCGCCTGCTTGGTCCCCCCAATGAACAGCGTACGTTCGTTGGGTGGTGGCAGGAGGGGCCAGTCACGATGAGGTAATGGCGGTGGACCGCTGAGAAAGAGGAATGCAATGAGCAAGATAACGGTTCTTTTATTGATTGGTTTGGGTGTCGTGGTGGCTTCGCAGACCACCGGTTGCCGGCGTCGGCCGCGGGCGGATGCGGGCATCGACGGCGTGGGGGCCATTGCCGGCTGGGACGGTGACCATATCTATGGCGAGGGGCTGGGGCCGCGCTTTGGCGAAGATGGCCAGTACATTGAGGGCCAGTTCCCGGCTGTGCTATTCGCTTTTGATAGCGCCCAGATCGCGGCCGAGCAGCGGGCGCAACTGGATGAGGTGGCGCGCTTTTTGCGGCGTAATCCACAGTCGAGAATGGTTGTTGAGGGCCACACCTGCGAAGTGGGTAACCGGGAATACAATCTTTCGCTGGGCGAACGGCGCGCCTTGGCGACGCGGGCCTACTTGATCGGATTGGGCATCGATGGCGCGCGCCTGCAGACGCGCAGCTTCGGTCAGGAACGACCGGCGGTCTTCGGTCATAACGAGGAGGCGTGGCGGCAGAATCGGCGCGCCGAATTTGTCGTCGCGCAATAAGCCTTGGCCCCAGCCCTTGCTTTCTTTGGAACTCCCAGTGGCGGCGAAATTCTGCTCGTGCTGCTGGTGATACTGCTGTTGTTCGGGGCGAAGAACCTTCCCAAAATGGCGCGCACCCTCGGGCGTACGCTGGAAGAGTTCCGGCGGGCTGCCCGCGAAGTCTCCGACGAAATCATGCAGTCGGCGGACGACGATTCGCCCCCGCACCAAAAAATAAGCGCGACGCCGGAAACATTACCCGCCGCCGCACCCCCCGAACCGGCACCGGCCACCCAGGATGAAACCGATGCCACCGTCGATGAACCGGCGGAATACCGCGATGCACCATGAAGGCGTTGCCGGCCCATACGGCGGCTGATGATACCAAGCCGTTTCTGGAACACCTGGAGGAGCTGCGCCAGATGGTGATCCGCTGCGGCATCGCGCTAGCCGCCGGTACGGGGCTGGCGCTTCCATTTGCCCCTCACCTCTTCCGCTGGTTGCGCCGACCGCTGGACCAGGCGGTGGATCGACCGGACCTATTTCTGCAATCCATCGAAGTCACCGGCGCTTTCACCGTGGCCATGCGCATCGCCGTGTGGGGTGGCCTGCTGCTCAGCGCGCCGTTTCTGGTGTTCTTCATCGGACAATTCATTTTCCCCGGCCTGACCGCCAAGGAGCAAACGGCGGTGCGCCGGGCCGGCGGTTTCTCCGTGGCGCTGTTTATCGTCGGCGTGGCCCTCGGTTACTACGGGACACTGCCCGTGGCGCTGAACATGATGTTCCAACTGCACGACTGGCTCGGGATCCAACCGGTACCGCAAGTGAACAGTTACGTCGCGTTCACCGTCCACCTGCTCCTGGCGTTTGGCATCGCCTTTCAAATGCCGGTCATCCTGGTCATTCTCGGCAAACTAGGCCTGCTGACCTCCACGCAGTTGCGGGAACGACGGCGCTACGTCATTGTGATCCTGCTGGTCGTCGCCATGGTCCTCACGCCACCGGACATCTTCACGCAATTGATCATGGCGCTCCCGTTGGTCGCGCTGTACGAGGGATGCATTTGGATCGTCTACCTGACCGAACGCCAGCGAGCGGATTGATCTTGCCCTCGACAAGTGGTCACTCGCTTGCAAGGCACAGGCAAATCGGGGAACGGCATCCGTCTTGCCTTGAACCATCAGGTAAACATCGGGCGGATCTTGTCTTGAAAAAAATAGTGTCCACCCGCATGCCGGGCCGCCCTGGCCCTGACGGAGTCCAGCGTGGTGCGCATCTCACCGGAAAGATCGTCTACGGTAAGACCGTCGCCCTGGTTGTCGATCTCGCCGGGATCCGCCACCAGGTCGTATCGCTCTATCTCGTCCCGACCGTCTGCGTTGATGTAGTAATTGACCTTGGTGTGGCCCTGCTTCAGCATGATGCGATGCCCCAGCGCCGCGTTCTCGGAGACAATCACTCGATCCGTATGCGGTGCCTCCTCCCCGCGCAGCAACGGGAGCAGACTCTCGGCATCGCTTTCGTGAACATCCGGGTAAATGAACCGGCCATCCGGTCCACGATAGCGCGGCATGGCCAGGGAACTGTATTCCATCAAGGTCGGAAATAGATCAATGTGGCTCACGTTGGCCGCGACGGTTGCGCCACCCGGGAGTTCCGGGCCGCTAAGTATAAGCGGGACTTTCGCACTGCAATCATAAAAGAACCCCTTCTGCTGCAGGTAGTGGTCCGAGAGGTGATCGCCGTGATCCGACGTAAAGACGATCAAGGTGTTGTCCATTAATTCCAGTTCCTCCAGCTTGGCGATTACCCGCCCGATCTGCTCATCCAACAGCGTGACGCAGCCGAGATATTGGGCTCGGGTGCGGTGCGCGCGTTCTTCGTCAAGCTGCCGCCAGATTTCGTAAAAACGCCGTAACTGCCGGGGGAAGCGGGCCGGTTCCCGCTCATCCCGTACCGGTGGGGGCAGATCATCCGGATCGTACAGGGAGAAATACGGCTCGGGCGGATCGCAGGGGGTATGCGGCTGCATGTAGGACAACTGCAGCAGAAACGGCTCGTTCTCCCCCACGCGGCACTCGCGACGCCGGGCGATCAAATCCAACTCGTGCAGGGCCCGGTCCGTGAAAAAGACCGGCTCATACAGCTCCAGCGGCAACCGCGTCGGTTCCAGCGGATAATCGCGGTTGATGTGGCCGGCGTCACTGACCTTGCCCTCGAGCGGCGGGGTATACCGTCCGAGCCGCTTGAGGTATTCGTCATAGTCATCCTGCACAATCAACTTTTGAAAACCGGCTACCCGGCGATTGGGTCGAAAATGCGTCTTGCCGATCTGCACCGTATAGTACCCGTTGGCCGCCAGCCGGGCCGGATAGGTAGCCAGTGATTCGGGCCAGTTCTGGTCGTTGTAGTAAACCCCGTTGTCACAACTGTAGCACCCCGTCATAAGCGATGCGCGGGCCGGCGTGCAGAGCGGATTGGTGCAATAGGCGTTGGTAAAGGTCGTCCCGCCGGCCGCCAGCCGGTCGATGTGGGGAGTCCGGACGGGAAAGGTCCCGGCGAAACCCAGCGCGTCATGGCGCAACTGATCCAACATGATATACAAAATATTACGCATGGGTCCGATCCTCTCTTCTTTTTAGCCCCGGCAGCGCCGACAGGGCAGTCGGCTATGGCCTGCGCACCGGTTCCGTGAGCAGCCATTCCAACAACCGGTTGCGCAGCGCTTCACGTTGCTCGCGATGCTCGGGCGCATCCGACAGATTGTGCAGTTCCAACGGGTCGTGGGTCAAATCATACAGCTCGTCACGATCCCCCACATACCAGGCATACTTCCAACCGTCCCGCCGAATCATCGCGGCCCGGCCGTTTACGGTATAGTCAATGAACCAGAACAAGCCGTCCTGCTTGAGGCGCTCGCTTTGGTACGCCTGAAAAGCATCCGGCGCCATGGGCGGCGGCGGCTGGACCGGTCGGCCGCATTCCACGATAATTTCATCGCGATGCACATCCGGCCCCCCGGTCAAGGCCGCCAGAAAACTCCGCCCTTGCGGCGGCCGTGACGGCGCCAATCCGCAGTGATCCAGGATGGTCGGCATAATATCGATATTGCTGATTGACGCCTCAAGGCGCTGCGGCCGGTCTTCACCGGGCAACGCCAACACCAGAGGGATGCGGATCAACGGCTCGTAGAAGGCCTTGGTCTTGCCGACATGGCCGAACTGGCCACCGAAATCGCCGTGGTCCGATGTGAAGGTGATTAGGGATTGATCCCACAGCCCGACCGCCCGCAGCCGGTCAAAAAAGCGGCCTAGCTCGGTATCGATAAACGTAATTTGACCGTAATAGGTAGCCAGCAGGCGTTGAATATCGGCGGTCATGTAATCGGGGAAATCATAGGTCTGTGATTGCACATAATGTGCAAACGGATGCCCTTCCCAATCGATGTCGGCGCCCGGCAACGGAGGGAAGGTGGCCGGGTCATACATGGAATGATAGGGCTCGCAGACGATATTGGGGAAATGGGGATCAGGAAAGGATAGATACAGAAAGAACGGATCGTCGCCCTGGCGGTCGATGAAATCAATAGCGTCGTCCACAATCCGGTGCGTCACGCAAGCCTCCGGCGGGAAGGGGTCCGGTCCCTCAATCAGTCCTTCCATCAAACCGTCGTCCGCCGCTATGCCAGGGAAGCGGGTTTCCTCCATTCGAAACGCTTTAACATCCGGAAACGCCTCCACGTTGGTCCCGGCGACTTTGCCCCAATGCGCATACTCCTCCCAGATATCGAAGTCAGGGCGGGCCTGTTCCGGGTGGAACGCGTGGTTCTTGCCGATCAGGGCCAAGCGGTATCCGATCGCCCGCAACGGACCCAGCAGTGTATCGTCCACCGATGTCCAATACGAGGCATGCTCGTTATCCACCGCCCCGGTGCGGTGGACATAATCCCCGGCAAAGAGACTGGTGCGCGACGGCACGCAAAGCGGACTGACGCAGAAGGCATTCGTGCACACCGTACCCCGGGCAGCCAACATATCGATGTGCGGCGTCTTTACAACCGGGTGCCCGCCGGACCCGAGCGTATCCCAGCGTTGCTGGTCGGTGGTGATCATAATAATCGCGCGCGGCCGGCTCAAATCACGCCCGTTGCCTTCTCAGCAGGGCCAAGCCCAGCGCCCCGAGACCGAGCAAGGCCACGCTGGTTGGCTCAGGGATGACCGTATAGGTCGCCGTCAATCGGGCGGCGGCATGCCCGGGCGGCGAGTTGGATTCGGACCTCCAGCTTTCGGTGCCGGTGGCCACATTATACCGATACCAGCCCGCGCTGTGCTCCTTGGTCTTGGTTACCGATACCGTGTCCGTACCAACACTTATGAAGATACCAAACGTTTCCATATCCCCATTCAGCTCGAGCAGATCGCTCACGTCAAACTCGAACCACCCATACAGAGAACTGCGTGATTGGGTAAACTCGGGCACGGCATGCACGACACTTTCCGTCGATACCGAAGGGGCGTTGGCGTGGGTCAATGTATGCTCATCAAAGGCGGCCTCGACGCGGCGAAAGGTAAAGTTGCGATCTTCGGCGGACTTACTCACCAACATTCGTACAGTAGCCGAGTCGACACTGACGATCTCCTTATCGCTGGGCAGATCCCACTGCAAATAGACATTCTGCCTAAGGATATCTGAGGAGCCATATTGACCGGTCCACCAGCTGCTGGCATGGGTATCGTCGGTTACGGGTTCGGCCGTCACCTCATAGATCAAACTGGCCGCCGTTGGCGCGGCGAATCCACCGATGAGTCCGATACAAACCATTACAACCATTGACTTATTTAGCTTGCTCATAGCCTTTCTCCTCAATTAAACCCGCCCACTACCTACTTCACTCAGCACATTCATGACTGGCATGATTTAAACGTGTATCACTAGCCGATGAAGTTGTCAATCACTCTTTTTTAAAAATCCCGCATGCGCCATGGACCTGATCGAGGCAACGGATCGTACGGTTCAGCCCATACATCACGGCCGCCGGTAATGACGTGGCCGGTAACGAACAAGACATTCGCGTCCCGGTCTCCACCATGCCGGAAGTGCATCATGCCGGGCGGACTATGC
>SLLF01000029.1 GCA_007134175.1 Kiritimatiellia bacterium
CTCATGCGTCCGGACGCGCCAAAACGTGCCTGCACACGCCATTTTCACTTACAGAACCCCTCGGGGCGACCGCCGCAGGCGGGCGACGCGAGGGGTTTTGCAAGAGCCTCAGCGTTGAGCCTAAGCCGATTCTTGTTTCGGGGGACAACGGTGTAAGGACCCGGCCAGTGTCAAGGCCTCACGCGTATGACGGGCCAGCAATCGGGATCCCGGGCCCTCGTCGAACAGGAGTCCGACCCGGGCGGCAAAGGTACGCAGGTACCATAAGGAGTCGAGCGCCGATGTTAGCCGCTTGTGCCGGGCGGCCACTCGTTCCACTAACTGGGTGAAGTAGTCGTCCGCCACGGCGAGTCGACCGGAGAGCGCTGTCCGAAAACAGTGGCTGAGCAGCGCCACCCACTCCATGTGCAGGGCGATATAGAACCAGGATTCGGCCTGGGGCGAGTCCGGTGCGAAGGCTTGACGCTCGACGACCGGACGGAATGTTTCGATGAGGGTAGGGATTTTTTTCAGGTCGACCTGAAGGGAGGGTGGATGGCCTCCTTCCCGCAGCACAAACCGGTAGAAATAATCGCGGTGCGAACAGGCAGATAAGGCTTCCATGTAGTGCCGGCAGGCACCTCCGTCCGCCCCCAAGGCGGCGGCGAACCAGTCATCGCAAAGCTGTTTAAAATCCTGCCGGGGATTCCAAAGGTACCGGGCATGGGCGTGCAGGGGGAAGGCGGTTGGAAACGCCGCGCAAGTGATCTGGCAGGAGACCAGCCCGTTCATCCCGATGGAGGCCAATCGTTGAATATCGCGCCCCATGCCCCGCGCAAAATCGAGGTAGCCGAAATCGAAATAGTGGTACCACGTCATGTGGTAATCAAAGGAAAAGGCCTCGCCGTCAAAGAGACGCTGCCAATCGCCGAGGGCCGCCATAAATCCGGTCATCGGCATGCGCTGGGTGTTCTGATTATACCGGAACGGGCCGGGATAGGCGGGATTCGTGCGGCGCGAATAGGGTTTATCATAGTCCCGCGCGATCGGGGCGAACATCATGACGAAACGATCGGGGTTGCGGAATCGCTCCTTCTCGGGTGCCCACAATAGATCTTGATAGATGAGAAATCCGATGCGCGTGGGAAGATCGCGGCGGGTCAGTTCCTCGTCAATATCGTTCAACAGCATGACATAAAAATCGCTGGGGCGGGTATGAATGCAGCGCGGGCATTCGCAGTGAATGTTCATGCTATCGCTCAACCAGACATGCACGAAATCAATCTCGGGGAAGGCCTCCGCATAATCGGCCACGCACTGCACCAGACGCCGTCTGGTTTGCGGACGGCCATAGCAGAGTTCCGTAAACTTGGGGCCGGCCCTATTTTTTTTGCCATGACAGCCGCCCGTTCGCCTGCCATCGACCAGGGCGAGGTGCCGCGGATTGCGCCGAACGGCCGCGGCAAAAGCGTCCGCGTCAGCCGGTCTGCTATGGGGCAGGTTATAGACGGCCGCCGGCCACCAGTGTCCGCCATTATGGACATACATGCCTCGTTTTTTGGCCGCCCGGATCGCGGTGTGGGCACCCGCCGGAAGGTGGTAGAGCAGCCCCTCCTGAAAACACATATTCAATCCGGCCTTGGCCATCCAATCGACCTTTTCCAGCGTTTCACGGGTACCGGTAACTTTGCCTACGGCGTTCCCACAGTGGGAGTTTCCGCGGTACCGGTAGGCGGCCGCATCCGCGAGGTCGGCGTGCAGATCCCCGGTTTTCCGGACCGGGATCCAATCCCCCTGTTTACCGGGTCGCAGCCAACGGCATCCGTTGGCTGCGAGGAAACGGTAAACGGCAAACAAGACGCTGCGCGGATTCGTACCCGCCAGATAGCCGCTGCCACCACGGACGGACACCCGGATCGCGTCATCGCGCTCCGGATCCCGCACGCGCGGCAAGCGACGGGCATCGGGAAAATCAGCGAACCGGCCCAAGCAGAAGGTGTCGGGGCCGGCCGACCATCGGCCGTGCCGGGAAACGGTGTACCGCTTGCCCGTCATTTGGTAGAGATACCGGCGTAATTCAGACGCGGCAAACCGGATGGTCTCCTGCTCCTCCGCAATTCTTATCTGATAGCGTGCAGCCATACCGTGCTTTCTCCTATCGCTGATCTCATCTCGTTGTCTGGCCGATGCCAGCCTCAAATCTCGCACATTATTCGCGGTCTGTCAGCCTTCATCGCCGACCCGTCATGGCGCTGGCGAGGGAGCCGCTACTTTACGCCACGTGGTGGATTCGGCGGTACGGCGAACCAACCGATTACGATGGCGGCGAAAACGCCCGCGTAGACCGCCATGAAGACGCCGGGTGACCAGTCCCAGTAGAGCCACCGCTGGAGCCAGTACTGCATGAAGGTGGCATCGCCGTACAGATGCTGACCGGCGCGCGCCCGCAGTGCGGCTTCCCATTCCGTCAGCGGGCAGACCATTCCCAGCAGCGTTTCGGCAAGCACAAACGCCATGGCCGCCGCATGGACTTGACGAAACCGGCGGCGGTGAACCCAGCGCCAGCCGCATAGTCTCCCCACGGCAATCAACAGCAATCCGCACACAATGAAGCCGACAAAGGCCAGGTGTACCGCCAGCACCAGGTCGGCCAGTAACGCCCACCATCGCTCCGCCGACAACCAACCAAGAATGTAGTAACGCACGATGCCTCGCCCCCGTTTTTTATTCAGGCTCACGAACCTATTCGATAGCCCCCGTCTAGAGGGATAGCATCTTGGACGGGGAAATTCCAGTGGTTGCCGTTAGGGTGGCGCTTGACAAACGATCCCACTTTGGTGATGTTTGGTTAAAGCTAGTAGAGGCGAGAGGGTGAATCATGAAAGGAGTGCAGGGATGAGCATACGATTGATAGTCGCGGGGTTGGTGGTCATGGGCACGATGAGCGCCGTGCAGGCTCAATTTTACGGTCTACCTGTTGGGACGGAGGCAGCGGAAGGTCATTTCGAGGATATGTCGGCATCGGGCGGTATCGTCATTGGTGAACATTTTAACCTGTACGGCGGCCGGTTCTCGTATCGGTTGTACGATCAAGTCAAATTGTTCGGCGATCTCGGCGGCATCGATCCGGACCGCGGTGATATGGGGTATGGGCTGCAAGCGGGTGTCCTTTACACCTTGCCGCCACTGCCCGACCTGCCGTTTGATTGGGCGGTGCGGGGAACCCTGAGTTATGCCAGCCTCGATCAGCGGTTTCGCGGTGACAAATTGAGCGTGGACATTATCGGCCTGACGCTGGGCGGACTGGGAAGCTACCGCATTGACCCCATGTTCGCCGT
Organism: Kiritimatiellia bacterium; assembly: GCA_007134175.1. GTDB lineage: Bacteria > Verrucomicrobiota > Kiritimatiellia > SLAD01 > SLAD01 > SLLF01. Next base: position 3,318 of record SLLF01000029.1, read on the forward strand.
ATACGGTTACCTCGGGCTGGCCTACAATCGGTTCAGTGTATCCGGCTTCAGCTCGACGGAAACCGATCCGGCCATCGGAGTTGGCGGTCAAGTTGATCTAACGCCGCAATTCAGCCTGTATGGTGAGCTGATGCATGTCGATGACGCCTGGTTCGGCTTCGGCGGGCGGTTCAATTTCTAAACACCAGCCACTGAGGCTCTTGCCAAACGTTGCGGTCGAAAGATCCTAGTGGGTGGCTACATCCCGCAGCCGTAAGCTGCGCGGGGCAACCCGGGAGCGGGCCGAGCATGTCGTCAGGCGGACTGGCGCGACCTTGCGCGACATGCCATTGCCCGAAGGCAAGGTGTCGGATATTGTGAAGGCGTTCTCCGAACCGCTTGTGGACGCAATTGTCGAAAGCGATGAAGGCCATGTCGATGTCCTGAAGTTCGCCTGTATCCTGTGGAATCTGGCGATCTTGAGGTCCGATTCCCGACATGGAAAAAGTTGATTCATCGCCTGATAGCGAGGGGATTGACGGCGGGCAGCACGGTAGAGACCTTCCGGCCGGGTAAATTGCGGCATAACCCGTTCTATTCCTGCGAGCCGCCGTCATATAGCGGTTACTGAGGGGCGATCTCACGTTACTTGGTCACAAACTTCGATATTCGGGTCGATTCCACCTGTCTGCCCAGCGTCGCGCAGGCCGGGTTGGCGCTGCTATGCCGCTACGATTTATCCGAGTCCGATCCGTGGGGTTTCACGCATGTCGCCTGGCCGATGGCCGGCATGGACGAGACCCGGCAAGTCCAGGAGTGGTTCTTCGGCCGGGTCGGCCTGGGCTTGATCGCTCTACGACCGCTGCCTGGCAGGAAGTTAACCCCGGAAGGCGCCTATGCCTTCCGGGAAATCACTGCGCAGGGACCAAGCAGCGCGTGGATTGTACAAATGGGCGAAGAGCAGCGCCGCGCCGATTTCGCCCGGTTCATCCGCCAGGTGGTGGATGTTCCGGTAGAATGGGCCGGCCGCCGGATCCGCTACGCTTCCCCGTTCGATGGCGACCTGGTCCTTTCCGCGCGCGACCGCTTCACGGTCGACGGCCCGGACGCACCCGCTACCGACCGATCTGCACGTCGACGCCCCATGGGCCTACAGCCGTTACGGCAGCGGCGTGTTCACCATGAAGTTGCCGGATGGTCCGTTGACCCTTTAGCCCGCATAGAGCAGCAAAAAAGAGCAGGCCGCGCGATGGGCGCGCGGCCTGCAGTTCTGATAATAGTCCTCGTGTGCAGGAGGAGACTAATCAGAACAACATACGCCAGGCCGTCATAACCGAAGTGGCCTCCAGCTTGCCCGCGTCGGTGTTCTTCAGCTCCGAACGCTCAACGCCGAACATGACCTTGTGGCCATCTCCGGCAAAGTAGTAGTTCAAGCCCGCGTAGAGCGCCTGGTAATCGTCACCGCGCTGCGGATCGGTCTTGCTGATCACGTCCCCGCTGTCGTCCTTGGTTTCCCGTACCGCCAGATCGCCGACCCGGCGCACATAGCGGCTAGGGGCACGCAGCCCACGCGCCTTGTCGCTGGACGCCTGCTCAAAGCGCACGACGGCTTGCAAATTGTCCGTGAAATACATGGAGGGGGTGATGTAGAACCCGTCCGTGTCATCGCCGTTGTTGCTGCCGGACATGTATTCCGCGCGCAGGTCAAAGTCCCCGTGCGCAAAATGCACGCTGAAGGCCATGGCATCCTCGAAGCTGGCCCCGAAGTTGCCGCCATCGTCGTCGCTGGAGATATAGTCCGCCCGCAAGGCCAACTTTGAACCCGGCAACAGATCGTCCAGCGACAGTCCGACACTGGCATTGTAGAGGTAGTCATCGCTGCCATCCTGGTTGCGATTATCCCGGTCGGTGTAGATTCCCGCGCCGTAACTCAACATTCCCAGCGTCCCCTCCAACGAGAGGCCGTTCATGGTCCCCGGCACCAGCGTGTTGCTGATCAACGACCGCTCGATCGTCAGTATGGAGGCGGACGAGGTGTTTTCCTCGAAGCCGTAGACCGGCTTGTCCATACCCAGCTTGACATAGGCCGGTTTATGTTCACGCCATTGCAGGAAGGCCGACCGCATGGACAGGCTGGAGCCCGGCACGAGGTTAGCTTCCAATTGGGCACGCACGTTGTGGGCCAGCGATCCGCGCAGACCGATCCGTGCGCGCCGTACTTCGAAGGTACTGAACTGGTCGCTACCCTCGTTGTTCTTGGCGTCCACATAGCCGAACTGGGTCTGGATACGGCCCCGGATGGCTAGGTTCTGCACGGCGCGTCCTGCCGGGCGCACGGTGTAGGCGGGTGTTTTCGCCCGCAGCGACGCCGCTTGTTCGGCGGTGATGGTCTGATTTTGTTCCAGGGTATCAAGCAGGTCGCGTATAGACGCCTGCGCGGTAACTGCGCCACCGCCCACGCACAGGGCTAATAAAGCGGCGGCACACTGATTCGTTCTTGTCGTCATAATACTTTTACTCCTCTTATTTGAGTTGTGTTTACATTTCTATTGCTCGTCTTCACGCTGGATTCGGGCATTGGCTAATAGACTGGCATGGCATTGCGTTCATCACCTCCCCGCTTGTCGCCGGAACCGCTGGCGTTGGCGCATACCTTCCCGTCGCAGTATGTGGTTGGTATGTCGGCTGCGCTAGAATACGATGGGGATCGGCTAATGCATATTTGACGGCACGCTAACCATACACAAACAAATCCAGGGTGGACTATGTGACACAGGCGGGAATCCGTGGCACCTTAAGGAGCATCTATGGCGCGCGAAAAAATATTGGTAGTGGAGGACGAGGAGGATATCCAGGAGCTGATACGCTACAACCTGGCAAAAGAGGGCTACCAGCTAAAGGTGGTGGACTCGGGCGAGGCGGCGATGGCCGCGATTCGCGACGAACGGCCGCAACTGATACTGCTCGACCTGATGCTGCCGGGAATGAACGGGCTGGAGTTGTGCAAATGGCTGAAGAGCAATCCGCAAACGGCAAATCTGCCCATCGTAATGCTAACCGCCCGTAGTGAGGAATCCGACATCGTGGTGGGGTTGGAACTGGGTGCGGATGACTACGTGACCAAGCCGTTCAGCCCCAAAGTGCTCATCGCCCGGGTGCGGGCTTGCCTGCGGCGCAAGCGCAAGGAGACGCCACCGGAGGAAGCGTTCATCCAATTGGCGGAGCTGGCCATCGACCCGGTCAAGCATCAGGTGACGGTGAAGAATGCATCGGTGGATTTGACGGCAACGGAGTTTGGCGTGCTCCACTTTCTGGCGCGCAAACCCGGTTGGGTGTTTACGCGGCAACAGATTGTTGATGCGGTTAAGGGGGAAGACTATGCGGTGACCGAGCGATCCGTCGACGTGCAGATGGTTGGCTTGCGTCGCAAACTGGGTGCCTGCGGCGCGTATATCGAGACCATTCGCGGCGTGGGCTATCGATTCCGGGAGCCATAGATCATTATGAGCCGTGGCCGTTTCATCATAAAATGGACCAAATACTACCTGGCACTGGCCGGCGGCCTGGTTGTTATCTTGATCGTGCTATCGTCGGGGATCGTTGACGGGGACGATCCGGCTATTTGGCAGCGGCGCTTCGAACTGTTCAGCCTGCTGGCCTTGCTGGGGACGGGGGCCTTGGCATGGCTGATCTGGTGGCCGGTCTCGCGGCGGTTGGCACGTATGCAGGCCATTGTGGAGGAATACGGTCAGGGCCGGTTCGAGCGACGCATGTCGGCCGGAGACCCCACCGAATTGGGCGCGCTGTCCGCCGATTTAAACTGGATGGCCCAGCAACTGCATTGCCGCGACATCGCGGAAGCCGACCGGCAGCGGCAACAGCAGACGGTGTTGGCCGGTATGCTGGAGGGGATGCTGGCGGTGGATAACGATGGCTGCGTCATCAGCATGAACCGCGCGGCCCGTGAAATGCTGCACCTCGATGAGCCAGCGGTGGAGGGTTGCCTCGTAACGGAACTGGTGCGTCACCCTAAACTGCTTCACTTGATTCGCAGCGCGTTGGCGGGCGATGCGCCCAGCGATCAGGTGCTGACTCTTAATGGCCAA
>SLLF01000355.1 GCA_007134175.1 Kiritimatiellia bacterium
TGCGGAAGGTAGCGCCCCATTGAGACGAACAGAGGGTAGATTTATGCTGACTTTACAAAAAATGGGTCGTTACCAGGGGCCCAAAGGGCCGGTGGTGCTGGTGATTATGGATGGCGTGGGCCTGGGCCAAGGGGATAGCGGCGATATGGTGACGCGCGCCAGCAAGCCCCATCTGGACTGGCTGAAGCAAAACGTAGTTTCAAGTCGCCTCAAAGCCCACGGAACCGCCGTCGGCATGCCCGATGATTCGGACATGGGCAACAGCGAGGTGGGCCACAACGCCATCGGGGCTGGCCGGGTGTTCGCCCAAGGGGCGCGCCTGGTTAACGAGGCGATCGCCTCCGGCAACTTGTTTGCCGGAGAAACATGGCAGGCATTGATGGCCCAATGCGCCGAACGGAAAAGCGCCCTGCACCTGATTGGTCTCTTATCCGACGGCAATGTGCATAGTCATATCACCCACCTGGAGGCATTGATCGAGGCGGCGGCGGCCGAGGTCAAGCAGATCCGTTTGCACATCCTGCTGGACGGACGGGACGTGCCGCCGACGTCTGCTTTGGAGTACGTGGACCGGATCGAAGCCAAACTGAAAGCCGTGCAGGACAAATTCGGTGTCGACGCCCGTATCGCCTCCGGCGGCGGCCGCATGAAGATCACCATGGACCGCTACAATGCCGACTGGGATATGATTAAACGCGGCTGGGATATCCATATTAAAGGGCAGGGGAGGGGCTTTGCCAGCGCCCGCGAGGCTATTGAAGCGGCCCGGGCGGAGAAGAAAGGCATCATTGACCAGGATTTGCCGCCCTTTGTCATCGAGGCCAACGGTCAGCCCGTGGGACCGATCCAGGACGGCGACGGTGTGGTGCTGTTCAACTTCCGCGGGGACCGCGCAATTGAGCTGAGCCGGGCGTTCGACGAGGAAGAATTCAGCGAATTTGACCGGGGCCCGCGCCCGGATGCCTTCTTTGCCGGCATGATGCAATATGACGGTGACCTCAAAATACCGAGACGGTTCCTCGTCACACCGCCCGCCATCGACCGTACGCTCGGCGCGTACCTGGCCGCCAACAAAGTACCCCAGTTTGCCATCAGCGAAACCCAGAAGTACGGCCACGTAACCTACTTTTTCAATGGCAATCGCAGCGGAAAATTCGACGATAAGCTGGAAACCTATGTAGAAATCCCGTCCGACCGGGTCCCGTTCGAAGAACGCCCATGGATGAAGGCCGCCGAGATCACCGACCGGGCTGTGGAGGCGATCACCTCCGGCCAATACGGCTTCATCCGGCTGAATTACCCGAACGGCGACATGGTCGGGCATACCGGGAATCTGCTGGCCGTGGAGATATCGGTGGAAGCCGTCGATCTAGGAATTGGACGGTTGATGAAAGCCGTCGAGGAGGTGCAGGGCATATTGATCGTTGCCGCCGACCATGGGAACGCGGATGAGATGTACGAGATCGACAAGAAGACCGGACAACCCGCCACGGACAAAAAGACCGGTGACTTGAGATCCAAGACCGCACACACCTTGAATCCCGTGCCGTTCCATCTCTATGATCCCACCGGCGTTGCCAAGGCCCGGCTGGCCGACCATGGTGATCGCGAGCTGGGTATTACCAGCCTGGCCGCCACCAGTCTCAAACTGCTCGGCTTCGAGCCACCGGAGGATTACGATCCCAGTATTGTGGATGTCGGTTAAACCAGCGTTCTGTCAACCGTCCGCCGTTGTCGTCGCCCGCAATCGTCCACCGAAAACCCCAGAACAAAGCAACTTGACTTACTTGAGGACAACGACGCCCCGCTGGGTACTGTCTTTAACTGGAAGCAATAAGGAAGCGCGGGCATGAATGGCAAACGCATTAAAATAGGGCAGATCGGCATAGGGCACAATCACGCGCAAGGCAATATGGAGTCGCTACGCAAGGTTGATGATATTTTTGAGATCGTCGGCGTGGTCGAAGCCGATCCGGTGTGGAGGGAAAAACGCGGCGGGCTCCAATGCTATCTGGGGCTGGACTGGATGAGTGAAGAGGAATTGTTCAACACTCCCGGACTTGCGGCCGTCGCCGTGGAAACCGACGGTGTTGACCTTATTCCCACCGCCCTGCGTTGTGCCGAACGTGGATTGCATATTCACCTGGACAAACCCGGCGGCGAATCCCTGCCGGCGTTCAAGAAACTGCTGAATATCTGCGAGCGGAAACAGCTTGCTTTGCAAATGGCGTATGTCTACCGCTACAACCCCGCGATCCGCTTTGCCGCCGACGCGGTCAAAGCCGGCTGGCTTGGCGATATTTTCGAGATCCACGCGGTGATGAGTCGCTATGACGGTGATAACCAAGACTACCGCCGCTGGCTGGCGCAGTTCAAGGGCGGCGCTATGTATATCTTCGCCGGATACCTTGTGGATGTGGTCATAATGATGCTCGGGCGACCGGACAAAACTACTCCTTTTTTGAAAATGACGCGCGACGACGGGTTGATAGATAACGGTCTGGCTGTCCTCGAATACCAGCGCGCGACCGCCACAATACGAGTGTCGGTTGAAGAGATAGACGGCATGAAGCACCGCCGACTGATCGTCTGCGGCACTCGGGGCACGATAGAAATATGCCCGTTGGAAACGTCTTCCGCGAATAACTATGCCGATCCCCTCAACGCCAGACTCACCCTGAAGCACGATCTTCCCGGCTATTCCGCCGGAACCCATATGGTGAACTGCGGCGCGATGGGCGACCGGTACGCGGCGCAGCTCAAGGAATTCGCCCGCATAATCCGTGGGGAAATAAACAATCCCTTTGATTTCACCCATGAACGGCTGTTGCAGGAGACCCTGCTGACGGCGTCCGGGTATAAAATATATCATAACCAGGACGTTTGAATATGACATTGCAAGGGAAAGTGGCGATTGTGACCGGTGGCGGTGGTGCTATTGGACGCGCGATCTGCCTCGAACTGGCGAATGCCGGGGCTGATGTGGTGGTGTTCGATTTGCTTGAAGAGAGTGCGGAGAGAACGGCGGGAGCATTGAAAAAACAAAACGCCAAGAGCATGGCTTGCGCTGTCGATGTGAGTAATTTTGACGCGGTGTGCGCCGCCGCCGCCGATGTGTATCAGCGTTTTGAGCGTATCGATATGCTGGTCAATTGTGCGGGAGGCAGCGCCAGAAGCAAAATGGCCGAATTTCATTTGCAAAGCATTGAGGTCATTCACTGGATGCTTCAGGTCAATCTGTTCGGAGCCTTGCACTGTATCCGCGCGGTGAGTCCTTTTATGGTCCAAGCCAGACGGGGCAGCATCGTCAACGTCAGTTCGATCGTCGCTACAGGCGGCAAAAAAGGCTGCGTCGAATATGGCGCCGCCAAAGGAGGCGTGATCGCCGCTACCAAGTCGCTGGCGATAGAACTGGGCAAATACAATATCACGGTAAATTGCGTGTCGCCGGGTCTGGTACAGCGTGATGCCGTGTCGGATGAAAAAGCCTTTGCCAACCGCTTCAGCGTTGTCAACCGGATATGTACTCAGGAAGACATCGCCAACGCGGTAATGTTTTTGGTACGTCCGGAATCGGATTTCATTACCGGTCAGAATCTGGCGGTGGATGGCGGACGCAGCCTCGGTCTGCGCGGCGACAATTAACAAGGCGTTATAGGGAAAATGAGATTAATGGGAAAAGCCGCCTTTATCACTGGAGCCGGTGGCGGCATCGGTCGCGCGATAGGCCTGCGTCTGGCGTCCGAGGGCGCGGGCGATGGTGGTGATCCGATCAATCACAGCGAGGAAGATGAATCGTAAAAAAAACGATCCGGTAGGGTTTTTGCGTCTTGACCGGAACCTCTAATGCGTGCCCCCTATTCCTGTATTCCCTGCCTATCCCTACCTGTTCCGGGACGCCAAGGACAGCTACGAGCCCGTATCGGCGGAGTAGGCCGCTATCCCATCTGGAGCAGCTCTTTGACGTCATCCCATGTTAATTTATCCAGCGTGTCCTGCGCCTGCTGTGCCAGCGTAGCCGAGATAACCGACTGTTTACGGCGCTGCATCGCCAGCACCTTTTCCTCCACCGTGTCGCGGGTGATCAGCTTAACGTTGTAGACCGTCCGCTTCTGGCCAATCCGGTGGGCGCGGTCGGTGGCCTGGTTTTCCACCGCCGGATTCCACCACGGATCAAAGTGGATCACCATGTCCGCCCCGGTTAAATTCAGACCGGTACCGCCGGCTTTGAGGCTGATGAGAAAGATGGGGATCGACCTTTCCGTATTGAAGCGATGCACTACTTTCATCCGGTCTTTGGTCGCGCCATCCAGGTAGCAATAGATTAAATCGCGCGCTTCCAATTCCCGCCGCAGAATCGCCAGCATCGAGGTGAACTGGCTGAAGACCAGAATGCGGTGGCCTGCATCCAGCGCCTCGTCTACCAACTCAAAGAACAAATTTAATTTCCCGGAAGGATATTGGCTCTCCAATTCCTCCAGCTTCAGCAGTTCCAAATGACAGCAAACCTGCCGCAAGCGCATCAGCGTCTTCAGCACCTCCATCCGGGAACGGTTAAACCCCTGCTTGCCCACCAGATCCGACAGCTGCCGCCGGGATTCCCGGAGTAACTCCTGATAGACCATGCGCTGGTCCGCACTCAATTCGCAGTGCGCAATACGATCAATACGGGGAGGCAGATCCTTGGCTACATCCTTCTTCAGACGGCGCAGTAAGAACGGGTGCAATTTGCGGCGCAGCCGTTTCTGGGCTACATCGGCAAAGGCACCTCCACCCGCGATTGGCAGCTCGTAATGGCGGCGGAAGGATTCGTGATTGCCGAGGTAGCCCGGCATCAGAAAGTCCATGATCGACCATAGATCCGCGACGCTGTTTTCGATCGGCGTGCCGGTCAACACCAGCCGATGCTGAGCCCGCAGTTTTTTGGCGGCGACCGCGTTCTGGGTGGAGCGGTTCTTGATGTGCTGCGCCTCGTCCAGCACCACGGCGGCAAAGGTCTGGCCTTCGTACTGCTCAATATCCCGCCGCAACAAGGCATAGGATGTGATCACTAAATCTGCTTGCGCTAGCTGGTCCCAGCGTTCGTGGCGATCCATCCCCGCCAGTTCCAGCACCTTCAGGGTTGGGACAAAACGCTCGGCTTCTTCCGCCCAGTTTCCAACCAAACTTGTCGGACAGACGATCAAGGCCGGCTTCCCGGCCACCTCCGGTACATGTCGCTCCAGTTGTATCCAGGCCAGCGTCTGCAGCGTCTTGCCCAACCCCATCTCGTCGGCCAGAATGCCGCCGAACCCGTTGCGCTCGATAAAGCGCAACCAGTTGACCCCCACCTTCTGATAGGCGCGCAGCGTATCGTCCAGCGCCGGGGTCAACGTAACCGGCTCCAGCTCGTGCAGCCGGTTCTGTTGTTCGGCCTGACTGCGCCAAGCGGGCTGCGCCTCCACATCTACTCCGTCCAGTGCATCCAGTGAGGCCCGCACATAGGCCGCGTGCATGTTGGCCAGTCGAAAGCGACCGGCCCCGCCGCCCTCTTCGCTGGCGCAATCCTGAAACACGTCCGTCAGCGAGTCTATCGCGTCGGCATCCAGCAGAATGGTCCGGCCGTCCTGCTCCAGATAGGCATCGCCACGGCGCAGCGCGCGGCGGATAGCGGCTTCGGACAAGCTGCGGCCCTGACCGTCCTCGAATTGGAATCCCACCTCGAACCAGTCGGTTCCCGTCTCGCCGATCTGCACCACCGGTGTGGCCAGCTCCGCTCCCTCCATGAACCCGGCAATGCGCCCGTTCAATTCCACCCGCCAGCCCAACCGGCGCAGCGCCGGCAACGAGGCCCCGAGGAAATTAAGCACCTCGCGCGCCCCGACAATATCGCTTAACTGGTCGCCGGTGTCCCCCGCCAGCCCCGTCTCGGCCAATCGAATCAGTGCGTTGGTTTCCGCCTGTGGATTACGGACCCAGTACCGCAGCACATCCTCGGGATCAGGCCGGGCAAACTGGCCCTCCGGGTGCGGCTTACCCGCTACCAGCACCAGATCGTCATATTCGGCATACAGCGTACCTGCGAGCGACGCCGGACTGCCGCGAATCAACAGACGGAAGCGCGGTTCCGCCGGCTCGAGCATGAACATCTCGGGCAGGATTCGGTAATGGATTTCCATCAAGGCACTGAGCACGGGCAGCTCGACTTGTAGAAATCGAGGCACGGCCGTGCGGCTGATTTCCACCGGTCCGTGGTAGATGGCGTGCAGCGGTTCGGGTAACACTTTCTGTAGTGGCCAGAAATGGCCGGCCGCCCAGACCCAGCCGCCACCACGGGCCACGATGTAGCAGCGCGGGTCGTCCGGCTGGGCGTGCGGCAACTCCGTGTGCAGAAACAAACCCAGCTCGCCGGTCTCCTCGTGCACGTCCAGTGTGAGCTGCGACGCCATCGGCACCGCATTAACCATACACGGTGGAGATCCATTCGCTGACGGCAAGGGGTGTCCTTGCCATACTGATAAGACGTTTATGAATTCATTGACCGAAAGGACACACCGTGACGGCAGCGGCCCCTCCGCAATATCTTCCAGCACGAACAGGATGGATTCATCACGTTCGGCGAAATGAAACGGCAGGTCCGTCGACACCGCTTCCGGCTTTACGCGCTGCCCCTCCCATTCGATAGCGGTATGCAGTGGGATACGATTGGCTACAACGCCGTCCTGCCAGTCCGGTCCCAGAGCCAAGTAGAGGGTGGCGGGGATGGCTCCGGAGGTGTCGGCGGTCACCCGCTGAATGTATTCCTCGTTCCGAATCGCCGCCAATCGCTCCGCCCGCCGTCGTTCCTCCGCCAACCGCGCCTGCCGTTCGGGGTCGTTGGCTTGTCGCAGCAGTTCCAGACACATGGCGATGGCGTGCGAGCAGATAATGCCCCGCTCCGAGCTGTCGTAGCATGGACACAAATTCTCGGCGCTGCCGTCGGCGCAAATCTTCAAGGAACTGCGCAGCGGTCGATTACCTCGGGCAATCGTACCCCGCACATAGGGGGCATCGTACTCGACCTGCTCGACATAGCCCTGCTTCTGCATGGCTTGTCCTTCCCGGAATACGCGCGGACCGGCCCAATCCATCAAAACTTTCTGCGTGAAAGGTAGTCTCATGTTGTCAAATCTAGCACAATCCGCCGAGATCAGGAAAAGGAAAATGCGTAGCTCACGGCTGCCAGGACGCCACCGGCGCAAAGGAGCGCCGGTGGCAGGGGGCGGGACCGTGCTGCCGCAGCGCCGCCAGATGGGCGCGGGTTCCGTAGCCTTTGTGCCGGGAGAAGCCGTACTGCGCTGCATGAA
>SLLF01000272.1 GCA_007134175.1 Kiritimatiellia bacterium
CCATTCGAACCGCTCGCGGCTCATACCTGCCGGCAGGATGGCCACGGCCGGGCAACCCAGCAAGGCGCAGTCGTATGCGCCGCCCCGACAATAATTGCCGGTAGAGGGCCAGACGGCCTTTTGCGTGGTGGGGTCGAATTGGCCCGAGACCAGACGCGGTACGAGGCAGCCGTAGGCCGCCCCGACTTTGTGGGCGCCGGTGGGAAACCACTTGCCTTGTATCCCCACAATGCGGGCGGTCACACCGGTCAATTCCGGCGGAAACTCCAACCAAGTGCCTTCCCCAAAGCCCCCTCCATGGGGTGTCGGTTCATTTTTCCAGGTGATGCGAAAGAGGTTCAACGGATTCAGATCCCACAGGCCAATGTCCCGTAGGCGTTCTACGATAGTGGTGGGGATGAGGGAGGGATCGCGCTGCTGGGCAAAGGTCGGCAGGATCACCCCCCGTTCGCGTGCCCGCTCTACAGCTTTGGCCAATACCTTTTCATTTATCGCGTCTACCATCTTCATCGCTTTCCCTTATAGCTGACGTAAATTATATCCGTAACCCATATTATATCATCTTTTTTCAAATAGGGCTAACCTGCATTCAGGGCAAACGCATCAAAATTGTTATGCGCTTGCCCTGCCTGCATTTTCCCGGTCGCCCCACGGCGCGAGGCGCACTGATAAGGCAGATGGCCCGTAATTCCAGCGAAAAATGCGGGCTAAATGCCGACGCGGCAGCATGACAGAACCAATGTCGGCTATTGTTGGTCAGCCCTGCGTCGCAGCTGCTGCCATTCCTCCGGGGTGTTGGCGTTATGTAGAATGGCCGGGTCCGGCACCGGCAGTAAGGTGGTCTGTTCAGCCAATATCTCGTTAACAGGGGTGTCGGGCGGCCAGGTGCCGGCCAGCAGCTCCGCGGCGACTGTACGGGCTAGCCAAACCAGGTAACCTGGAACGCCTGCAAAGGAGGGGCGCAACACGGTAGCGGTTCCAGCGGCGGCGACGTCGAGTAGTTTCCGCACGGTCGACGGCTGCACGAACGCGGTATCAACCGGTAGCAAGAGATAGCCACTGGCCGCCGGTGCGACTTCGTGCAAGGCGCGTAAACCGGCTTGCACGGAGGTAAGGCGCCCCTCGGCCCAATCGGGGTTCACCACCACCTGGCGGGTGCGCAGGTGGGGCCGGATCTTCTCGGCATCCGCGCCCAGCACAAGGACTACAGGCTGGCAGCCGGCGGTATCAAGTAAAGCCACTTGGGCATCCGCCAAACCGCTATCCGCTGCGACCGCCAAGGTCGCTTTTGGTGTGCGCATGCGGCGTGAGGCACCGGCTGCGAGCACGCAACCGCCCGTACTCATTGCGATTCGTCCCGTTCCGGCCGTGGTTCACGCGCCAAGAGGTCCGTGACCGCGTCGCGTGCAGCTTTGCCTTGGTGCACCACGGCATACACTTCATCGGTGATGGGGGCGTCGATCGCCAATTCCGCGGCCAACGCACGGGCGTTGGCGCTGTTCCACACGCCTTCGGCCACTTGTTCCGAGCGCGCCAGGATCGCTTCTAACGTCTCTCCCTGGCCCAGCGCTTCGCCGACGCGGCGGTTACGGCTATGGCGGCTGGTACAGGTGACAATTAAGTCGCCGATCCCGCTCAAGCCACTGAACGTGGCGGGATGGGCGCCCAGCGCTTGCCCCAGCCTAGTCATTTCCGCTAATCCACGCGTGATCAACGCCGCCTTGGTGTTGTCACCGTAGCCTATTCCGTCGCTGATGCCGGCGGCGATCGCCATGACGTTTTTCAGTGCGCCGCCTAGCTCAACGCCCACGACGTCGTTCGACGTATAGACGCGAAACGCCGGCGCGTTGAAAAAGGATTGTACCGCGACAGCACGATCATGATCCGGACAGGCGGCCACGATTGCCGACGGCACCCCGCGGGCGACTTCCTCGGCATGGCTCGGCCCGGAGAGGGCGACAACGGGCGGGCCGCCGATTATTTCCTCGGCGGTGGTGGACATACGTTGGTGGGTCTGGGTATCCAGTCCTTTCGTCACACTCACCAGCAACGGTGTGTCGGCGAGGTAGGGGGCAAACTGCTGGACCACCGCGCGAAAATACTTGGAGGGAACCGCCAGCACAACCAGATCTGCATTCCGCACCGCCACCTGCGGATCCGCAGTCCATTGCAACTCGGCGGGCAATGGTATACCCGGCAGGAATTTGGTGTTTTCTCCCCCCGTTTGCAAGGCCGTGAGGTAGTCGGCGTCCGGCCCCCACACCCGTATCTGGTGGTCGTTGCGTTGCAAAACCAGCGCCAGCGCAGTGCCCCAGCCGCCGTCTCCGATAATGGCCACTTGTTTCATGCCGTTGATTCCTTTTTGTCGGATTTAAACAGGCAGGAGCGTGGTTCTGTACCGGCCTGTAACCGTTGAATATTGCTGCGGTGCCGTATGATCACCAGCGTACCCAGTAGCAGCAGGACACCGGCCAGCACCGGGTTGGCGACGCCGTAAAATCCAAGACCGCTGATGACAACCATCAGCGCGGCACCGATGGAGGCGACCGAAACATAGCGCAGCGCCAGAAAAAGTATGACCCAGCTGGCCAAGCCCAATCCGACGGCGAGCGGTGCCACGGCTAGCAATACACCGGCACTGGTCGCCACTCCTTTCCCCCCTTTGAAGCGCAGGTATACGGGCCAGTTATGTCCGACTACCGCCAGGGCCCCATACCATAATGCCAGATTCGCCGGCGCGGTTTCCGGGGACCAGAGCGGGAAGAGACTAGCCGGAACAACCCCCTTCGCCACGTCGGTGGCAAAGGTCAGGATGCCCCAGCCCTTGCCCAGTGTGCGGAACACGTTGGTCGCACCCACGTTGCCGCTGCCGACTTGACGAATATCGATCCCGTTTAATCGCCCCACGCACCAAGCTACCGGGATGGCCCCCAGCAAATAGGCGGCCAGGCTCCATATCAAAATCCATTGCATGGCCTAATGGTACTCTTCCCGTTATGTCCCGGCAATGTGATTTTGGCTGGTTGAACCGATTGCGCGCGCGGACGTTAAAAAAGAGAGAGCCTTGAATCAGCCTGAGCCGTTGTGCTATAACTGGATATTGAGTGGAAGCGTAGTAGTTGACCAAACAGCCCGATGAAAGGGGTGCAGGAGCAATGAATTTGTTAGTTGTCCATGTCCACGTCCACGTGAAGCCAGAGTGCGTCGAGGCCTTCAAGGCGGCGACGATTGCCAACGCGGAGGCCAGTCTGGCAGAGGACGGCATTCTCCGATTCGATGTGGTCCAGCAGGAAGATGACCCGACGCGTTTTGTGCTGGTTGAGGTGTATGCCACGCAGGAGGCACCCGCCGCCCATAAAGATACGGCGCATTATGCGATCTGGCGCGATACGGTGGCCGACATGATGGCCGAGCAACGCACCAGCGTGAAATATGGGGATTGCTTTCCCGGCGCCGAGCGCTGGATGACGGTTGAATGAATTTCGAATTTACCACCGCCGGACGGATTTGTTTCGGGCCCGGCTGCGTTGCGGAGATCCCTGCGCTGGCGGCCGCTTGTGGCACGCGGGCGTTATTGGTGCGTGGTCTCTCCCGCCGCGTGGCCGACTGGCTGGTGCCGATGCTGGAAGAGACGGGCGTGGCGGTCGCGGAGTTTGCCGTGGAGGGAGAGCCCGTCACCGCCACTATCGACGCAGGGTTGGAACTTTTGCGGCGTTTCCGGGCGGACATGGTGATCGGGATAGGGGGCGGCAGTGTAGTGGACACCGCCAAGGCGCTGGCAACATTGACAACCCAACCAGCCGGTCCTTGGATCGAGCACTTGGAGGTCGTTGGATCCGGCCGCCCGCTGCAGCTCCCCCCGCTGCCGTCAATCGCCGTGCCGACGACAGCCGGTACGGGTTCGGAAGTGACACGCAACGCCGTGATAGGCGTTCCTGAAAAACGCGTGAAGGTGAGTTTACGGCACGCGTTCCTGTTGCCGCGGTATGCGGTGGTTGATCCGGAATTGACCCACGGTTTACCGCCGGACGTCACGGCATACACGGGCTTGGACGCGATGATTCAGTGCATGGAGGTGTTGACCAGTCCTTTCGGCAACCCGCTCACGGACGCGTTATGCCGGGAAGGGCTGCAGCGCGCGCGGTCGTTGGAACGGGCTTGGCGTGACGACGAGCCGGCGGCCCGTGCCGATATGGCGCTGGCTGCGCTGTGTGGCGGTCTGGGTTTGGCGAACGGTAAATTGGGGGCGGTTCATGGCCTGACAGGACCGCTGGGCGGTATGGCCAATGCCCCGCATGGTGCGTTGTGCGCGGCTCTGTGGCCTGCAGTTTGGCGAGCCAATATCGCGGCGCTGGACCGCGCGGAACAACCGGCTGCGAGCCGGTCACGGTTTGATGAAGCCGCGCGCCTGGTGACCGGTGACCCAGCCGCTACGGCGGAAGACGGTGCACATTGGGTTGCTACTTGCTGCGCGACGCTACAGGTCCCTCCACTGGCCCACTGGGGAATAACAGCCGGGGACAAGGCGGACATTGTGGCAAAAGCACAGAACGCCAGTAGTATGAAGGGGAATCCGGTCAAGTTGACCGACAACGAGTTGAACACGATTCTAGAGGAGGCAGGACTATGAGTGAGCGGGTAGCCGTACTGGGTTTGGGCATCATTGGCTCTGTATGGGCCCGTCATTTAGCGGACGATGGCGTCTTGACGGCCAGTTGGAACCGCACACCCCGCAGCGAAGCGCCGTGCGGTTTCGACACTCCGCGGGCGGCGGCGGCCGCAGCCGACATACTGATTGTCGTGGTGGCGGATCCGCCGGCGGTGCAAGCGATACTGGACGATCTGCAGTCGACGCTGGAGCCGCGGCATGTAGTCATACAGTCCAGTACCATTGGACCAGCGGATTCCACCCGCTTCAAGACGTTGGTCGAGGGTTGTGGCGCCTGTTATTTGGAGGCCCCTTTCACCGGCAGTAAACCGGCGGCGGAAGCGCGGCAGGTTGTCTACTATTGCGGTGGCGAAGCGTCCCTGTTGCAAGCCATGGAACCGACCTTGGCGCGTCTGAGCGGGCATCTCTTTCACGTCGGCAGTGCGGCGCAAGCCTGCACCATAAAGTTGGCGATGAACCTGCAAATCGCCACGTTAAACGAAGCGCTTTGCGAAGCGTTGAGCGTCGCGCGACGGGCAGGTATTGACGACGACACCTTCTTTGCCTGTATGCAGAAAAATGCAGCCTGGTCGGGTTTGGCGGCGTTGAAGGAACCAAAGTTGCGGGCGGGCGACTACGCGCCGCAGTTTTCCGTAAAGCACCTATTGAAAGATGTCCGCCTGCTGGAAGCGGCCGTCGGGTCGCTGCCGGCGGTCGAAATGACCGTGACCCAATTGGCCGCGGCGGCGCAGGCAGGCTGGGCCGAGGCGGATTTCAGTGCCTTGTACGAGTTACTGAAGTGAGCAGGAACGGGTTAAACTAGCCGGATGCACCTGAACGTTTTCACGCTGTTTTTTGTGCTGTCGGCCGTCACCAGCTTATTGCTGGCGCGGGAGGCATGGCACCGTCGCGCTGACCCGGCGGCGCGCCACTTGGCGTGGTTGCTTATGGGTACAGCGGCCTGGGGGTTCTTCTACGGGCTGGAGTTGAGTGTGCGTATGCCTTCGCTCATGCAGATGATGCTGTCGCTCTCTTATCTGGGCATTGCCTCCGTTCCGGTAGGTTGGTTGCTGATGACGGCCCATTATTCCGGTTACGACGCCTGGCTGACGCCGCGCTTCCGGGCGGCTCTTTTCCTGGTGCCGCTGCTCACCTTCGTGTTGGCGGCGACCCATCCACTGCACACCCTGTATTATCGGGAGGTGGCGCTATACGCCGTCGCCGGATTCACCTTGCAACGACTGGAGCCGGGACCGTTCTGGTACCTGCACGTCGCTTACTCATACGCGCTGTTTGGAGCGGGCATGGTGCTGCTTTTGCGCTTATACCGTCATTTGCGTGGTCCGGACCGCGCGCGCGCCGGGCTCCTACTGTTGGCCGGTCTGGTCCCGTTCCTGTTGAATGCATGGTATACCGCGGGTGGGTATCGGCCTTACGGAGTGATCGATTTAACACCGTTAGGGTTTGTGGTCATGGGGCTCATGCTGGGTTACGGGATCCTGCGGCTGCGCCTCTTCGACATCATGCCCGTGGGGCTGGACGTGTTATTTGACACCATGCCGGACGCGATTCTTTTCCTGGATCGCAAGGGCTGCATAGCCGCCGCCAACCCGGTCGCCCGCATGCTCGGGGAAGAGCACGCGTTGCCCGCGTTGGTTGACCAGCACCTTGCAATCTGCCTGCCGGAAAGGACAAGCCCATCAGGTGAGCTGGCCACCCGCGATGTCGTGATTGGTGGCCGGACGTTTACCTGTTCCTGCCGCCCGATAATCAAGCGCGGCCGCCGCCAGGGGACGCTGGTGGTACTGCACGACATTACGCACCGCCAGGCAACCAATGCGCAGTTGCAGCAACAGATGGATGAATTGCGACGCTGGCAAACCATCATGCAAGGGCGGGAAGGACGGGTCTTGGAGTTGAAGCATGAAGTGAATAAATTGCTTGCGGAATTGGGGCGTGATCCGAAATATGCGGACCATGAATGACGCCAGGCATGTGATCCAGGGGGCTGCCCGCAAACGACAGTGGGGATGGAGCGCCTGCCTGACGCTTGGGTGCTGCCTCGTATTTTTGGTTGGGGGCGTTTTGTTTTGGGTTACCTATGCCCAGCAGCGTAACCGCAGAGAGGCGCAGTTCCGGCAGCGTGCAGTGCAGCACGCGCGCGGGATCAGCGCGGCTAAAGTGGCGGCCCTGTCCGGTTCGCAGGACGATCTGGATACACCGGGCTACCGGCGGCTGAAACGCCATCTCCAACTGTTGCGGCAAGCCGAACCCGATTGCCGGTTCCTTTATTTAATGCGCCGTCAGGATGACGGGACCGTGATTATCCTGCTGGATAGCGAACCGCCCGATTCGCCCGATTACTCCCCGCCGGGCGACGTCTACGTGGAGGCCGGTCCCGACGAAGAGGCCTTCTTTAGCAATGGTCTGGCACGCGTTTTTCCTCCAGAGACGGATCGCTGGGGGACCTGGGTCTCGGCCTACGCGCCGGTCCGTGATCCGGATTCCGGTGTGGTTGTCGCCTTGTTCGGAATGGATATAGAAGCGGCGGACTGGCAAGCCGCGCTTTACCGGAAGCTGCAGTGGCCCTTGTTGATCGTCCTGTTTTTGCTGGCGGGGGTGCTGACTGTCTGCGGGG
>SLLF01000279.1 GCA_007134175.1 Kiritimatiellia bacterium
TACAGGTGCTGCTATTTCGCAGCAACCATATTCCCCGGTGAAGCAGAAACGATTGCGCTGGTTGGGGCTTTTCTATAGTTCACCTTCTGCAGCCCTTTGAAATGATCGTCCTGAGTCCAAAGGATAGCGCCATGAGCCAATGACGTGGCGAAGATCATACTGTCAGCCATGGGCAGTTTCTGTTTTATGCTGATTAGCGCTGCGTTCAGGGCTATGTCCTCTGTGAGATCAACAATCCGCCCTTGTTTCATCTGGGCAACTGCCTGAAGCGCTTGGGCCTCGTTACCCGTCACATTGATCTTCTTGAAGACTTCGTACAGGCAAACGACAGGTACAACAAGGTGGTCGATGTCCTCGATCGGCGGGGTGAAATATGCTGCATTCCTCCCCCCGAAGAAATACTCAATCCATCCGGATGTATCCACGAGGTTCATACGCGGTCATCCTCGTCCCGGACGAAAGAAGGGTCCAGTCCTCGGAGAAACCCCCGCATCTCGCGCATTTTTCGCGTACGAACCAACTCAATTCTGTCGTCGAAACTCAGCACCTGTAGCTTCTCGCCCGGAGAAATCCCCGTACGCTCCCGTATGGCTTTCGGGATGACCACTTGAAATTTAGGCGACACCGTAACTGCATTCATATCGATCTCCTTTATGACATACGTATAACACATCGATAATTGCTCGTCAACAGGAGAGTAAACAGGAAATAGGTAGCGCTTTGCCACTCACTCCAAGATGCGCTCTGAGCGTGAAAGGGAGCGTTGCATATTGATTGTTTGTGCCGCTTACGTTACCGTGCGATTCTGTTGGCTGATTCGCTATACCAAGGAGAGAAATCATGTTCCGCAGGATACTGAGCGCGAGTTTGCTGGTGTGTGTTGTCGCGGTCCCGGTGGGGTGGGCCGATCAGACGTTGGACGATCAAGTGGTGTGGTTGCGCAGTATCGGGCAGCTGGTGCGTCATCTGGCCCCTCCCAAGGAGGGCGCGATGGCACCACCATTCACGGTGCGCCTGTCGGTGGAAGCAACCGAAGGCTTGCCCAGTGAGATCCAGGGTGCCGAGTTGGACCTGGCCGTGCGCCTGCCGGATCGTTTACGACTCGAGGCGAGCGTTGCAGGCCAACGCTTTGTGCTGGGACGCGATGGGGAAAGCCTGTGGTTGGCGGATGCAAGCAGTGGTTATGCACTGGATGGCCGCGCCGGCCGACCGCTCTTTGCACGGGAGCCGGAACGCATTGACCAAACCACGCTGGGGAGCTGGCGGTTACCGTTTTCCCGTGAAGAATTATTTTTGTTCAGCACGGCTTTTGCCGTGATCGACTCGGATCGGGTAGCGATCGACGGCCGTTGGATACGCCGCATGCAGTTGCGTCCCCTGGATATTGTAACGCAGTTAGCCGACATTCCATCATTTGGCCTGGACGTCAGTGTGTGTGAAGAGGAATACGTCCTGCGGCAGATAACCTATCGGGGCGCAGACGAGTTGGCCCTGACCATCAACCTGCAGGACTGGCAATGGGATGCCGACTTGGATGAAGCGCATTGGTCGGTTCAGTCCGCAGCCGATCAAGTGGAACCGGTGGCACTGGCGCACTTGACCCGGTTTGCGCGGGTGGCGATGCAACGCCTGGTCAGCTCCCCACCGCCACCGCTGGGACCGGCGCAGGGAACGCGCGTGGTGATCGCCCGGTCCGGAAAAGGACGCCTCGAGGATATAGATGGCACCCGGGTCCTTTTCTTGAAAGGCACGCCGGAAGAGATGGGCCACCAGCACGGGACACTGCTGCGGGATGAAATCCATGATTTGGTCGAGAAGATCGTCTACGGCGTGGGTGTGGGCAGCTCGATACCTAAAAGACGCTGGTTCTTTGACGAAATAGACGAGGCACAGCAGCGCAGTGCACCTTTTGTTGACCCCCGCCACATGCGTGAGCTCGATGCCTTGGCCAACGCGGCGGGGCTATCGCTGACGGAAATCCATGTGGCCAATTTCTTCCCGGAACTTTTCCACTGCAGTGGATTCGCGGTGTTCGGCGAGGCGACAGCGGACGGCACCTTGTACCATGGTCGTATCCTGGACTACTTGAAAGGCATGGGACTGGAAGAAAACGCGGTGATCAAGGTGTTCCAGCCCGACGAGGGACATGCCTGGGTGAGTGTGGGGTATGCGGGCTTTATCGGCACGGTAACGGCGATGAATGAAGCCCACGTCGCCATCGGGGAAATGGGCGGCAGCCGCCCGGGCTACTGGGATGGGAAACCGATGGCTTTCTTGATGCGCGAAGTCGTGGAACGCAGCTCCACCCTGGAGGAGGGGTTGGCCTTCATGGAAAGCAGCCCACGCACCTGTGAATTCTTTTATGTCCTCTCGGATGGAAAGACTAGGGAAGCGCGTGGCATACACGCCACTTCAGACTTATTCGAGGCGGTCCGTCCGGGAAGCGACCATCCATTACTGCCGCGACCGGTCACCGACGCGGTGTTACTTTCGTCCGGTTCCCGCTATGACCACTTGGTGGATCGGGTTGAAGCGCACTACGGACAAATTGACGCCACGCAAGCCAAGCGTTTGATGAAACGTCCGGTGGCCATGGGTTCGAATATCCAAACCGTCCTGTTCGCGCCGGAGACACTCGATTTCTGGGTAGCGCAAGCCAATGTTGAAAACGTAGCCAGCCATGCCCGCTTTACCCATTACAATTGGCACGATTTACTGCAAGACCCGGAATCAGCATATTGATCGAAGCCGGGGCGCGAGGAGATTTGATTGTGGCTGGGCCCGTGAAGGACGCTTTACGGGGCCAGCAGTCGCTGCCAGGCAGCACCATCCAATGCGCCATGGCCAACGAAGGAATCCGGCGGGAGTCCGTCAGGGTTCACCGCTTGTTGCAAGGCGGCTTGAGCAGCTTGGGCGGAGGCGTCGGGGTGTTGCGCAAAGAACTGCCCGAGCGCGTGGGTCACGTAGGCGCTGGCAATGGATGTGCCGCTATATAACCCCGTTCCACCCTGGGTCCCGCCCGGCAGCGTAGCCTGCCCAGGGGCGGCCATGAAGACGAAGTCGCCGTGGTTGGACTGCGACCACACCTCACCCCGCTCATTGAGGGCACTGACCCCAATGACGGCCTCGAATGCGGCCGGATACATCGGTTGCCCGCTGGGCTCATTGCCCACCGCCGCCACGAGCAGCGTCCCGCCCCGGCGCACACGCGTTATGGATTCGGCCAGAAAGTCGCTGTGCACCGGTGCACCCCAACTCATATTGATCACCCGCGCCCCCTGATCGGCGGCATGGAACAAGCTATTCATGACCGCAAAATTGGAGGTCACCCCCTCATTGTCAAATGTCCGGATACCCAGGACGCGTACGCCCTCCGCCACGGGGGTGGCCGCGCCTGACGGGGCAACCCAGCCGGAGGCGATCATCACCATCTGCGTACCGTGTCCGCCCTGGTCGTCCGACGATTGGCCCGGTGCCAGCGCGTTAAAAGCGCCGGCGACCCAATCCGCCAAACCCGGCCAGGCCGACAAGCCGGAATCGAGGATAGCGACCGGCGCGTGGCCCATTGCCGCGGATGCGCCCAGCCTCTCCGCCGCTGCGGTATCCCGTGCGCCCGCAGCGAGAAGGGGAGCGGGTGGCAGCCGGTAGACGTAGTTGGGCTCAACCGCCGCCACCAGCGGGTGACGTTGCAATTGGGCGACCAGGGCCGGAATATTGGTGCCCGGCGGCAGTTGAATCCGGTAAATCCCGAGTTCAGGCAAGCTTTCAAGCAAGGTGGCGCCCAATTCGCGGAGCAGAACGGATATCCGCGTGCGATCAGCAGGCGGGGCAAAGCCGATGATGAGCTCATCAACCACATATTCGATCCCCTCCCCGTGAGGCCAGCTCGCCACCCGCAAGGGGCCGGCGACCGCATCCAACGGCGCAATTCGATCCTGATGCCCCGGTCTAAAGACCTGGATTTCCGCCAAACGGGGCCAGGCTCCCAGTGGTCCTTCCAGCACATCCCAGATCAACACATACCCGTTCGGCTCAAGCAGATCGGCAAGGGCTGATTCCAGATCCTGATCGACCACCTGCACACGAACTTGACCGCTGAGCGCGGGGTCCATTTTCACTTGGACACCGGCCTGCACGAAGTGCTCTAGCACCTGGGACAAGGGCACGTCATCCGCCTGCAACCAAAGTCGTTCCCCATCAATACGGAGTTCCACGGCGGCGGCGGTTAACACCCCCAGCAGTAGCGAAATGAACAGGGTCGCCAAGACAAACGCCGAACGGCGGCGGCCTTCAATCCGTGACGTGGATGGGGGCATGTACATGGTAACCGTCCAGCCGGGCACGACCGTTGAGGAAGTCCAGTTCGATCAGGAATTCAATAGCCGCTACTTCGCCTCCGGCTTGCTCAATCAAGTTGGCCGCCGCAGCGGCGGTACCACCGGTGGCCAGCAAATCGTCAAGCAACAGCACCCGTTCACCTGGAGTAAAAGCGTCGCGATGTAATTCAAGTGTCGCCTTGCCATATTCCAAGTCGTAATCCTGCGACACCGTGGCACCCGGCAACTTCCCCTGTTTGCGGATCGGCACAAAGCCGGCCTGCAACGCCTGCGCCACACCAACACCCAGAATGAAACCGCGGGCTTCGACCGCCGCAACCTTGGCAATCCCACGTGAACGATAAGGTGTTGCCAACAATTCAATCGCATCGCGCAGCAGTACCGGGTCGGCCAATATGGGCGTAATATCTTTGAACACAATCCCCTCTTTGGGGAAATCGGGCACATCCCGAATCGCGGCAACAATAGCCTCTACCGGTGTCATGTCAGGGGTTTCCTGCAACCGGCGTTATTTGTTCGTTCTCCAACATCATCTCCCGCATCTTAATGAGCGCAGCGTTCTGGATTTGTCGCACCCGTTCACGCGTGATGTCGAACCTTTTTCCTACCGACTCCAGGGTCTCAACCCGGGTTCCCTTCAACCCGTAGCGATACCGCAAAATGGCTTGCTCGCGGGAATCCAGCCGCTCCAGCAAGGTCTCGGCCTCCTCCTTCAATTGACGATCACTCAAATCCTCCAGCGGATTGCGCACTCTATCGTCACCAACCAACTCTGCAAAAGCCGCCCCATCGTCGTCTCCGATCGGCGCATCCAACGAGGCGGGGCGCATGGCCACCGTTTTCCAATGTCCAATCACGGCCGGTTTAACGCTGCACGCTTCCGCTAATTCCTCATCGGTGGGTTCACGTCCCAGCTCCTCCAATAATTGGTGCTGGGCACGTCGCATCCGCGCAATCTTGTCTACCAAATGGGCCGGCAGCCGGATCGTCTTGCTTTGATTCGCCAGTGCGCGCTTGATGGACTGCTTGATCCACCACGCGGCATAGGTGCTGAGCTTGCCGCCTTTTTTCGGGTCAAAGCGCTCAACCGCTTTCATCAGGCCGATGTTTCCTTCCGAAATCAGATCCAGCAGGGGCAACCCGTAGCGCGCGTAGTCCTGGGCGATCTTGACCACCAACCGCAGGTTGGCCCGGATCATCAGCTGCTTGGCCGCCTGGTCGCCACGCTTGATGCGCTTAGCGAGACGTACCTCATCTTCCGGCGTCAATAGGTCGGTTTCACCTATTTCGCGCAGATAGATTCGTATTGTTTTGTCTTGTTCTCGCATCCGGCACCAAGTCTTTCCCTGCTCTTTTACCTTTTTACTAAGTCGCAAAGAGCAGATTATGCTGACAAGTTGCATCCCTCGCACCTATAGACCACTAAGCGGGCTTGGCGTTCAGGCGGCAACCAAATTGTTTCCATCCCGCCGGGATCCCGTTTTAGCGCTACTACGTACCAGCCCGGCTCGTGACCGCGTTGAGACGCGGAACGTGACTCTCACGCGTTGGCCCCGGCGGATTTCTCATCGGACATGCCGTCCACGCAGCGGTTAACGCGGGCCGGCGATTCAGTTTCGCAAATGTGTCGGCAGGTGCTCGACCCGGTTCAGTTACACCAGTTTCCGTTTCTGTTCTTCGTCGATGCTGACGCAGGCAATACTGGCATTGTCCGTGCCTACCCGGCGCGCGGGTGTACGTGGTAAGCCAAGCAGTAGCGTCAACATCATGTCACCGCTGTTCCCGTGAGCCACCAAGGCCACCCGGTCGTCCCCTTGGTGGCGGGCCAGTAAAGCAGATAACCCACGCTCCAAACGCGCTTATCCGGCTGAGTGGTGAGTTCCAACCACCGTTATAGCCTTCTTCTGAGTCCGCGCGATGACCGTGTCGAATAATGAATAGATGCACCTGTTTCTCTCCTTTCAAAGGGGGACTAACAGGTAATTGATTCCCTGATACGCCGTCAAGCAACATCGCTTGTCGACGCGCCGCCTCCCGCGTAGCTGGTTATTCGCTGTCCATATACTCGATAAGTGCATCGTAGACCAACCCGGCATTCCGGGCCGCGCTGCGCGCGGTTTGGTCGAATTGCAAATGGTGCTCGAATTCGTCCTTCAACAGCTTCAGGAGCGTGGCGTTGCCGGCGGAACGGCTACCGTGCAGAAATTCCCCGGCGATGCGGAGCTGCCAAAGCTGAAACACCGTCGCTTGAGTCCATGCATGAAGAATGTCGAAACCAGATTGCGCCATCAAGGCGAACGCGGCCAGCTTGGACCAACCGGATGCCACGTTGGCCTGGGCCGTCGCCAGCGCCGCCATCTCCTGCTCGATTTGGCCGGCTTGGTTCCATTGGGCCAGCAGGTCCTGGATATAGCCTGCTGGTGCCGGTAGCGAATCCTTCAGACGACTCCACTGCACCCCCGTGGAGTGGGCCTGCCCGAACGGAACGCGCAGGTCGGAAATAAGATGCGTGGCTTCGATAAATTGCGCCGGATGTGTAGAACCCGTTGAGCGTACCATCCGGATTGATGGCTTCCGGAAACGTTGAGAGAAAAGCAGGGGAAAGATCGTTTTTGCTGCACATGCCGCTTCCCCAGACACGGATCGCGTCAGGGGGTTGGTCCGTGGTCCAGTAGTTCCAATCCCAAATATCGAAATCCGTTGGAATATGGCCGATCTGATCCGGATGACGCAGCGCCATATCGCACCAGATGCCCGGCCGAACCCCTCGGTCCTTAATCCCAAGTTTGCCGGTGTGCCGAGGGTGGATGCA
>SLLF01000128.1 GCA_007134175.1 Kiritimatiellia bacterium
GTTCGGAGCCGCTGACCCAGAAAGCGTAGAGCTGACCGCGCTCCAGGTTAAAGCGAAAACGCACGGGACGACCGGCCAAGTCTACGAGGCTGTCATTGCCGTGCCAGCGCACGGGTTCTTTGGTGCTGTCTTTGCTGATCGGCAGGCAGTCGGCCGCTGTAAAGCCCGGAATCGGCTGCGACTGCTCGTCGAGCACTTCAACCGTCAGGCATCCCTGGGTTGCGGCGACATTGACGAAGAGGTGCTTGCCGCTGAACATAATCGGCCGGGTGGTCAGCGTACCAGGCGCCGCGCCGGCGTTCATCGAGGCGAAGCCGTCCCGGCGGAGTCTGGCGATGCCGGTGCTACCCTGGGAATACACGCCGCCATAGAAGCCAAACTTGTCCAACGTATTGGCTGGATCACCGGCGAAGCCGCTGTAGTAGAACCACAGCTCATCGTCCATGACCAGGCAGATGCCGCCCACCGGCTGGACATACCCGCGATCCCAGTCGCCTGCCCGACGGGTGGCGGGAATGAAGGTGTGGCGGTCGGGCCGGTGCCAGTGAAATCCGTCGCGACTGAACGCGGTTTTCAGTTCGGTGATTTTCGGGAAACCGCCTGCTTCACAAACTCTGTTGTTGGGTCCCAGATGAATCTCAAAAAGGCCGAGCATGATGCTTTCATATCCCACGGCATTCAGGTTATACAGCTGCGCTGCATCACCGATTTCAGGGTCTGGCGTGTCAAGAGGATCGGCTCCGCACCAGAAGACCTCCTCTTCGTCGGTCCACTTGGCCCCCTGCAGGAAATCAGCATGTTCCCGGCATTTCCTGGCCCGGCCGATGCCCTGGCCACCGCCGCGGATTGAATAAACCCATTTTTTCCGGAAAGGATTGTAAAACATGGTGCTGCGGTCGCCGACACTGCCGCTCTTGACCGGTTCGCTCCAGTGGATGCCGTCAGCGGAGACCATACTGTTGCCGGGGCCGTTGGACCTGCCGATAGCCTGGTTGCATTCCCGGTGAAACATCTTGTAGCGCTCGGCGGGATTATCGGTGTCGAGGTCGAGCACGACCGCTCCGGAATCTCCGACCAGGTCTTTCACCACCTGATTCGTCGGCGGATTAATATCCAGTTCGGGGCGCTGCCAATGGATACCGTCAGGGCTGGTGGCGTAGGCGAGTGCGCCGCACCAGCCCGCCTCGTACCACATTTTGAATAGTTCATCCCGCGGATCCCACCATACCCCGCCATCCTTGGGTACCGCTGCCGGGAAGATACCCGGCATCTCGCGTTCCAATGCTGTTTCGGGTCGCAGCACCGGATTGTCCTCATGCTTGCGCGCCTGGTGAAATGCGCGTTCCAGCGTCGTCCCGGCAATCAGGAAGTCATCCACAAAGAGCTGCCGGCCGATATCTATAGGGATGACCTCCGGCGGCTGCTCAAGATAGGGCACGGGCATCGGGACATAGGCGGCCGGGTCCATATTCCTTGGCGGCCATTCGCCCGGCAGGACAATGCCGTTGTACAGTTTTTCATTCACTTTGTTTATCTCCTTCGGTCTTGGCGTTCTGTGCCTCTTGTGCCTACTGTGGCCATCCCTTCATTGTGTGCCTCGTAGAGTTGGCCACAAAACGCACACAAGTCACAAAATGAACTTTTTGAACTCGATTTTTGGGGAACCAAAATTGATCAAGAGCGCATGCCGATTGCCGGAGGCTCGAAGGTAACCAAGAACCTGCGCCGTGTGCTCGCTCGCAAGGGCTTTACAAGCTTTCAGTTCCACGGTCAGGCGACCATCCACGAACAAGTCCGCGAAGTAGTCCCCCAGCACCGTCCCGTCCTCGTCGCACACCTGCAAGGGCCGCTGCTGATCCACCGCAATTCCCGCCTTCCGCAGCCGATGCGCAAGACCATTCTCGTAGACTTTCTCCAAATGGCCATGCCGCAGGTATGTGTGCAGGCCAAAGGCAATCTCTCTTACTCGATCACACAGTGCCAAGATGCCCTGGTCTCCCATCTTTTCTGTGTCTCTTGTGCCTACTGTGGCCATCCCTTTATTTCCTTATTGTTGGTTATTTGTTCAGGCTCGTTGCTTACCTCGCTGAATTGGCCACAAAATGCACATAAGTCACAAAAGAAGACTTGTCGACTCGAGTTTCTGTGTCTCTTGTGCCTACTGTGGCCATCCCTTCATTCACATTCAATCTCATCCAGCCGGAAGCGGACGCTGACGATGGACTGCAGTTCGTCGGGTTGATACTGGATGTAAGTGGTAGCGACGAACGTCCCGTCCGGCAGCACTTCCAGCCCTGGATAGGTGTGGTCGGCGCCGCGATGGCTGCGCAGCAGCCGGATCAGACGCTCACCTTCGCGACCTTCCACGATATCCTCGTATCGTCCCACCCAAGCCGTACAGTAATTATCAGGAAAGGCGGATAAGGTCTTCGCTTCCCCCGGAGGCACCGGCCGGAAGTCAATCACGAGGCGACCATCGGGCGCGTAGCGCGGCAAATGCCGGTCGCCGGTCAGCGCCAGCGGCAGCTCGCGCGGCTCGGACCAGGTTTCGCCGTCGTCGTCACTGGTCGCCATCAGCGAGTTCATCTCGCGGTTCTGCTCGCGGATGAGCAGCAGCAGTTGTTTGCCATCCGGCGAACGGACGCACGCCGGCTCGCTGGATCCGGCCTTGTCGACCACCGGCTTCGATTCGCCCCAGGTCAGCCCGCCGTCGTAGCTGGCGCTCTGCCAGATCACGCCGGGTTTAGGTTCTCCGGCGCGGTTTCGCTCGTACCACATCAGGTGCCTGCGGCGTCCGTCAGGAGCCGTGGATACAAGAATGGTGATCGGCGCGGTCCATCCGGTGATCGGTTCGTTGGCTGGATCGGCGAGTCCGATGGGACGCATTTCAGACCAGGTGCATCCGTCGTCCTCCGACACCGCCTGAAGAAATGTGGTCCGGTTTTCATCACGGCAGAAGACGAATATTCTGGCTTTGCCAAGCCCGTCCACCAAACGATGGATGAGGGGTGCACCGCGTGCGATTTCGAGCCAGTTGGGCGGCAAATCAATGTAATCGCTCCAGGTCCGGCCTCCGTCGTCGCTGCGCTTCATATAGCCGACCAGCGCGCCATGCTTGCGGGACCCGTCGCGCCGCCCCTGCCAGACGCAGAAGAGGGTCCTGCCGTCCGGCAGCAGAACCGTGCTCGGGTGTCCGTTCCATTCAATCTCGTTACCGCGCGCCACGAAGACGTGTCGTTCGGTCTGCTCCGAAAGGTCCACGATGGGCAGGTTGATATGCTTGGCGGGTTCGTTCTTCATTTCCTTCTCCTTACGGGCTTGTGGCATTGGATGCCGGGCTGACTGATCGAGGGTGATGCCCATTCGCCGTTCCTTTGTGCGTGGCCGCTCCACCGGTCGCGAGTCGCTGGTCGTGGGTCGTTGCAGCCCATCGCATCCATCATGTCAACCACCAGTGGTGAACGTTCGTCTTGCTCTTGTCATAGGCGTGCGAGGCCTGAATCAGCAGCCTTGGCGGGTTCTTGCCGTCCGGATCGTGGACGAGCAGGTTGTTCGAATAGGCCCCGGCACCGGCCGTACGTATCTGCAGGTAGCGGCCCTCATCCCAGTGGATGCCGTCGGGGGAGGTGTAAAGCACGAAATGCCCTTTGATATCGGCTTCCCCGTAACTTCCGCTGCGCCCGTGGAGCACATATCCGCCTCTGAATGCCGCCATCTGCGGATTACGGATCTGCTTGGCGAAAAAGCTCTGCCGTGGGGCGCTCCACGTATGCCCGCTGTCGGCGCTGATCACGTATTCGAGGTTCTTCTCATCTTTGGTGTTGTACACATACGCGATCAAATTCCCGTCCGGGAGTATTTCCATCGTTCCGTATCCGCGCCCCATGATGTCGAACGGCAGTATGCTGCGCCGGGAGAAGGTCATGCCGTTGTCTGTGCTCACATACAGCGAATAGTGATGTTTGGGTGAGCAGCCATACCAGTTTTCACGGCTGTCGTTGAACAGTTCCAGGACATAGATCGTGCCTTCGTGTATCAGCGCGTCCCATATCCGGCCGTTTTCATCACCGACTTTCCGCGGACTGCTCCACGTGTGACCGCCATCATTGCTCTGAATGCAGGTAGGTACGGTAATCGGCTTCCATCGCCAATTATGTGCTTCCGTATTCTCGTGCTCGAAGTTGAACAGTAGAATGCTGCCTTCCGCTGTCCGGACGGCTTTTTCGCACATGACCGCCCTGTTTTCACCCGACTCGTAAACGTCTTTTGAGTAGGGCAGGACCACCGGCTCGCTCCAGGACCGCCCGCCGTCTTCGGACCGCTTGTATTCCATCCAACCGTCGCCGGTATGACCGTTGCTACGGTCGGAGCAGTTGGGATAAAAGGCCAGGATATGGCCCGGTTCCACCTCGACCAGCGCATGGCCGAGGTGTCCGCCGCGGCCCGTGGCCGCATGGTCGACAAACAGGATGCCGTCATTCGGCGGATCCGGTGGCTCGATTGCGAAAGCGGGGGCACCCGCATGGTCTTGCTTCGGGTCTTCCATGGTGTTTCTCCTTTTTGGTGCTGTCTTTGCTGGTCATTTTCCACACGCGTCACTTGCCTTGCAAAATTGGCCACAAAAGGCACAGAAGTCACAAGATGATTGGTTTGATCAGCCCTTTTGTGCTTTCTGTGGCCAATATGCCGTTTCGGGTTCAATCTTTACTCGAACTTTGCCGAATGATTGTCGATGCCGTAGTCGCGGTTCTCATCGGTGACGGGCCAACGGCGGGCGTTCCCGGGGTCGTTCACGTAGGCGCGCAACCGTTTCGGATCGGCAAGCCGTTCCACCGCTTCGCGGGTGTCGGGCCATTGCACTCCGGTGTCGCTCTGGTATAGCGCGATCCCGCTGGCCCCATCTTCATGGCTGCGCAACGCCCGCCGCGCCAACACCAGCGGATTGACGCCATGGGGATTGAGCTGGCCACTCCAATTGCGACCGTCTCTCCATTTAATGTTTTGACGCGGCAGGCAGTTGCTCGATCCATATACAGGAATGGCATGCCGCTTGCCCAACTCGATATAAGGCCGGTCGTCCCAGGTTCGGTACTGTTCCAGCCAGTGCAGTTCGGACAGCATCAACTCATCAATCAGTCCTTCCCGGCACCAGGTCCCGACATCGAGCCCTGCCACCAGGTTTGCCTCCAGCCCGTCGTTGGGCACGCGTACTTGTATTGGGACCGGCCGCCTCCAACGTTCACGAAAGGAAACGAGTTCGGCATGCAACTCGCGCAACAGCGCGGTAATCGCTTCGGCCCGATATTGGCACCAAACAAGAAACCCTTCCTCGCCGGCATTGACGGCAATCGTCCTCGGGTCGCTCCCGGTCTTTTCGCAGTAGCCCTGGCGGAAGACTGGATGGTAGCCGACCATTGGGGGCTGACGACAGAAATCCAGATGGAGACCATCGACGCCGATTTCGGTCGCTTCCATGAATACATCGATGCGCTCGCGGCGCACATCGGGAATT
Organism: Kiritimatiellia bacterium; assembly: GCA_007134175.1. Taxonomy (GTDB): domain Bacteria; phylum Verrucomicrobiota; class Kiritimatiellia; order SLAD01; family SLAD01; genus SLLF01. The sequence goes on from SLLF01000128.1 coordinate 5,513, forward strand.
CCGTAGCAAACCCGCGAGATATCCAACCAGCCGTCCTGGCGATGTTCGAACCACTCGGGGTGGTTCTCAAAAAGGCGTCCGGTCAGGCCGGTGCCGGGCCGGTAGTGCCGGTTCATGCACAAACGGCCGTAGAGTGTCATCCCGTTTGCATGCGCGTGTCGCAGAGCCGCACGGAGCTGGCAGCGTTCGCGATACAGCCGTTCGACGGCGCGTTTGGCCGCAGTGGCGCCATCCGGGGGCTGACGCAGGCCCCGGCAGGTCGCGTGCGGCAAATCGCTGTGATAGTGCAGGACGCTGCGGCCCAGATCCCAGACCACATGCTGGATGCCGCAAGCAAGGTGTGCATCGAGGCAGTCCTCAGCGTCCCGGCCACTCGGTGAGCCGTGTGTCGGATTGCTGTGCCCCAACCAGCCATTCAGTTCGGAAATTCCCCAAATGATCCACGTGTTCGCGTCCGGTGTCATGTCATGTCCTCCAGCTTCCCGAACATGATGCGGTCGGTGCTGCCGCCGTGATCGCTTTGGGTGACGGTCAGCCAGATTGCGCCATTGTGCTCGTGGAACGCCGGATACTGGAACGAGTTCGCCGACTCAAAACGGTATTTGCGCTGCCACGACTTGCCGTCCCGCGAGACCTCAATATTGAACACACTGCGGCGGCAATCCTCAATGCGGGTTGCTTCCTGCCAGCCCAGGTAATAAACACCGCCAAACCGGTCGAAGGTGGGTTTGGAACTGGCGCCGTTGACGACCAGGGGCCATTCCTGCGCCTCGGTCCAGTTGCGGCCGTCGGGGCTGGTGGTGAAGTGATAGTTACCCGTTCGCTCCGGGCCGGCGCTACTGCGGCAAATAGCCAGCCACTTTCCGTCAGGGAGACGGTTGACCGCGGATTCGCTTAGCTCGGCGGACTGCGGCTCGTTGTAGTGACCCAGCACCTCGAAGGTGGCAAAGTCGTCGTGCAGCAGGGCCAACGCATTCTGCCGGCCCGGGAAGTTGTTCAACGCGACGTAGGTCTTGCCGTCAAAGACCTTGAACGAGTCGAAAATATAGAGTCCCTTTTTACGGGCCGGTTGCCGGAACCCCTGCGCCGCCGCATCCGCGTGGAAAACGCCGGGTGTCATGTCAAATGTTCCGGCAGCGGTCTTCAGCTTCGCTTTATGAATGGCCGGCTCGAAATCCTGTGTTTGCAGATCAAAGTCGCGGTACCAGGTGATGGCCTCCTCGTTTTCGGGCTGGCAGCAGAAGTAGCAGCGTAGGGTGTTTTCCGCTATCCGCAGGATGCGGGGCACAAACACCTCGGCGTCCGGCAGGGTCGTGTTGGCGAAGGCCTGCGCCGCTTTGGCCAATATCCATCGTTTCTCAACGGAACGGGTGGGCAAATGGACCGCCGACAAAACACAATACATCGCTCGGCCGGCCCCATGGCCAGGCTTCTCGTCATTGTCGTGTTCCACGATGTAGGCGTGGTCGTCGACGCAGACGAATTCCGCGTCATGAGCACCCTTGACCTGCGGCGCGGTGACGCGGACCAGCCCCTGCAGTACGCGGTTGGCCGCCCGCACGGGATTCCAAGAATCGGGCAGGGGCA
>SLLF01000230.1 GCA_007134175.1 Kiritimatiellia bacterium
GCATAAAAATAAGGGGTTTCCGTTGCCGGAAACCCCTTAAAATTGGTAGCGGGGCTTGGATTTGAACCAAGGACCTTCAGGTTATGAGCCTGACGAGCTACCAGACTGCTCCACCCCGCAGCTATGCGTTATGGGAGTACTCTACAAATGTCTGTCAGCCGGTTCAAGTCTCAATTGCAAAAAAGTTTTTTTGGGCGCGTTGGGGGCTAAGGTTAGGGATGGCCCCCGGCCCCGGTTCATGATTGCCCTGCGTTGAGTGGTTGACCTTATGCGCAATTGCGCATAAGGTGAATAGATGAACTATGAGCAAGCCAAGCGACGGGCGGCCGTATTGAAGGCGGTTGCGCATCCGGTAAGGGTATTAATCGTGGAGGCGCTGCAATCAGGCGAGCGGTGCGTGTGTGACCTGAACCGTATAGCCAAGATCAATCAGTCCAATTTCTCCCGCCATCTGGCCGTGCTGAAACATGCAGGGATCGTGGCGGACCGCCGCGTTGGAATGAAGGTGTTTTATCGCTTGGTAACGCCTTGCGTCCTGAATGCCTTGAATTGCGCTGTTCAAGTTATCGAAAGCGATGCCAAGCGACGGCACGCCCTGGCGCGGAGCGTGTGATCATGCCAAGGGAACTACGCCTGCTACTGCTATTGAGTTTCGGGTTCGCGGTGTTCTACTTTCTGCCCGTCGAGTCGGACCGCTTCCAGGCCGCTGTTTTCGAAGCGCTGGCCTTGAGCCGCTGGTATGCCCGTGAGCATGTGCTGCTCTGCCTGATCCCGGCCTTTTTCATCGCCGGGGCCATCGCGGTATTTATCCAGCGCGACGCTGTAATGACCTACTTCGGAGCTACCGCACCCAAATGGCTGGCCTACTCGGTGGCTTCGGTGTCGGGTGCCATTCTTTCGGTCTGCTCCTGTACGGTGCTCCCACTCTTCGGTAGCATTTATAAACGCGGGGCCGGTTTGGGACCGGCAGTAGCCTTTCTCTACTCGGGCCCGGCCATCAATGTCCTGGCCATCATCCTTACCGCACGGATCTTGGGCCCCGCATTGGGAATCGCCCGCGCCGTGGGGGCGATCGCCTTCTGCGTTGTGATCGGCCTGAGCATGCACCGCCTCTTTCGCGGGGAGCGGTCGGCCGCGCTTGACCAGGAGGAGATGATCACCATTGGTGCGCGTGGTGCCCAGCGTCCACTTTGGCAAACAGCCTTGTTCTTCTTCCTGATGGTAGCCATCCTGATTGTGGCCAACTGGACACCACCCGACCAGCCGACCGGTGCATGGCACGCGATTTACCGATTGAAGTGGTGGGGTACCCTCTTTTTCGGGGCTGCTTTATGGGGGGTGTTGCGTTGGTTCTTCAACCTGCCTAGCGGCAAACTGCTGCTGGCCGCACTGCCGGCCGCGTTGCTTGCCTGGTGGGTGCCCGACTATCCCGCAGCGGCGTTCCTGGCCGCTGTGGCAGGTCTAACCGCCCTAATGTTCGGCGGCCCGGCTGAATTGACGGAGTGGCGCAACCAGACGTGGCGGTTCGCCAAGCAAATCATGCCCCTTTTGCTGTTGGGCGTTCTGATCGCCGGATTCCTGCTGGGAGGCGTGGAGCAGCACGACGCGGGCTTGATACCGAGTCATTGGATCGAAGCTCTTCTCGGCGATAGCCCCGACACCTTGTTGACCATGCTGGGAGCGACGGAGGCCCCGTCCCGCCTATTGGCGAGATGCTGGCCCTTGTGGAGCAATTTCTTTGCCGCTTGCGCCGGCGCATTGATGTATTTTGCCACCTTGACAGAGGTGCCGATTCTGCGCGGCTTGCTTGACAGCGGAATGGGACAAGGCCCCGCACTGGCACTCTTGTTGGCCGGGCCGTCGCTGTCGCTGCCCAACCTGCTGGTGATCAATGCGATTCTGGGGCCGAGAAAAACATGCGCCTATGCGGCGCTGGTCGTCATCATGGCAACACTAAGCGGGCTATTGTTCGGCTGGTGGATGCCATAAGGCGACAGGCACCTTGCCCAACGGAGGCCGCCTCACCAGCGGATCGGGTCGGCCAAGGCGTCGGGGGCCGGTGGAATGCCCAGCCACTCGGCTACGGTGGCGTGCAACTGCAGGGAATGGGTGGCGCCCAAATCCACGCCGCCGAGCAAGTCCGGATAGCGCCACACCAACATAATCCCGTTCATTTCGGGGTTGTCCGCCACGTCATAGCCGTGCATCCCCCTATGCGAATTTAACTGCTCCCGCGGCATTTGCAGGTGCGTCGCACCCCTGTTAAACGTGTAGCCCGTATGCAGGGAGATAACCACGTCGCCGGTTCGCTGCGGGTGGTCGTAGCCCCAGGCGGCAGGTAGCTCTTCCCGTCGATACACGTCCGCGAAATCCACCTCGCTCACCCGCGCCACGATGGCGTCGACCTGCGACCGGCGCGCCTCCTCCGTGTCCGGTTGCAATAAATAAATATGGGCCACGCTGCCGGAGGTCAACAGCGCGTTCGCCTCCCCGTCCGCCTCGTCACGCGACACGCCGCTCAATAAATAGGGGTTGACCACCGTGTGCACGGTACTCATGCCGTGGTCGGAGGTGACGAGCAGGTAGAGCGTGTCATCCGGCGTCATCCGCCGCTTGAACAACTCAAGCGCCTCTTGCCAGAACGCGCCGAATTTGGCGTCCATGCGCGTTACGCTTTCTTCCACGGCTACGCTGTCCGGTCCGGCTTCGTGACCTACCGTGTCGGGTTCGACCATATAGCCCATCAACAACTGCAACGGTTCTGTGCCGGCCCCGTCCAGTTGCCAGGTATCAATAAGCAACTGCAGCCGTTCCCGATCAGCGATATTTCCGCTGTAGTGATCGGCATGATAGCTGGGCGTGGTGGCTTGATGGCGGCCGTAGGAAAAAACCCAGTCGAACACGGCGGTTCGCCGGCCTTGCCGCTCTGCGGTGATCCAGATGGGTTCCGCCTGCAGTAGGCGCGGGGCACCGGGAAAGGAGTAATCCCGCTGCTCCTCACGGTCGTAAAAGCTGTTCATCATAATACCGTGTCGCCCCGGTGAAACGCCGGTGGCCTGGGAAGCATGGTTAGGGAAGGTCAACGACGGGAACACCGGGGCCAAGGCCAACGAATAGGCTCCTTCGCGGCGCATGCGGTCAAACGTTGGCGTATCGGTGCGCTCGATATAATCGGGGCGCACGCCGTCGATGCTGATCCAAACCACCACGCTTCGCCCGTTGCTGTCGCCCCCGGCCGCGTGTGATGCGTGTACGCCGACCAGCAATAGCAACAGGCCAGCCCGAATAAGTCTTTGAATAGATTTAATCATAACTGATAACTATACATCAAAAGAGGGGGGCGTCAAATCGGCCACCATCAACCTTGACGATTGATGCGGCACGGCCTACGTTGACCGCCACTATGCCTATTCATGTCAAAATATGCGGCTGCGCCAATGGGCATGATGTACAGGCGGTGGCGGCGTTGCAGCCTGATGCGATCGGCTTTATCTTCTGTGCCCGTTCGCCGCGCCATGTTGCGGCGGAAGCGGTACGGGAGTGGACCGCCGATTGGCCGGTGGCGATTGCCAAGGTGGGGGTCTTTGTCGATAGTCCCCTGGCGACGATCAGGGCCATCGTCGCAACGGCGCGGCTGGATGTGGTACAGTTGCATGGTACGGAGTCGACCGCCTTCTGCACGGCGTTGGGCGGGCGCGTATGGAAGGCGATTGCGTTGAACCGGCTAGCTCCAGGCGCTTTGCCGGACTATCCGGAGGCGGTGGAGGCGCTTTTGCTGGACTATCAGCGCGGGACACAGCGTGGCGGTACCGGGTGTACACTGGATTGGGGACAGGCCGCAGCCATGGTGCGTCAGGTGCCGCAGCGGGTGGTCTTGGCTGGTGGATTGACGCCGGACAATGTACAGGAGGCCATCACAACCGTTCGCCCGTGGGGGGTGGATGTCAGTTCGGGAGTTGAGCAGGTGCCGGGACGCAAGGACATGGGAAAAGTGAAGGAATTTATCGATCGATGTCGAGCAAACCACTAACAACCGGACCGGATCGCCGCGGCTACTACGGCCCGTACGGCGGAATGTACGTGCCGGAAACCTTGATGGCGCCTTTGCTGGAACTGACGGAGCAGTATGCTCAGGCCCGGCGCGACCCGGCGTTCCGTCGCGAACTGAACGGTTATCTGCGTGATTTTGTCGGGCGTCCGACGCCGCTCTACCTGGCCGAGCGACTTACGCGCGAGCTGGGGTGTGCCGGGGTCTACTTGAAGCGCGAGGATTTGTGTCATACCGGTGCGCACAAGATCAACAATTCGCTGGGCCAGGCGCTATTGGCGCGCCGCATGGGTAAACACCGCGTCATCGCCGAGACCGGCGCCGGCCAGCATGGCGTGGCGACGGCTACGGTCGCCGCGATGTTTGGCATGGAGTGCGTGATCTACATGGGGGCGGTGGACATGGAGCGCCAAGCGCTGAATGTCTTCCGCATGCGCAGCCTCGGGGCCGAAGTCGTCCCGGTCACCGCCGGCCAGCAAACCCTTAAAGAGGCTATCAGCGAAGCGATGCGCGACTGGGTCACCAACGTGCGTACCACGCACTATGTGCTCGGTTCTGCGCTGGGGGCCCATCCGTATCCGCGCATCGTGCGGGATTTCCAGTCGGTCATCGGGCGCGAAGCGCGCCGCCAAATCAAGCGACAAGCGGGGCGGTTGCCTACCGCCTTGATTGCCTGTGTCGGTGGCGGCAGCAATTCCATCGGGCTGTTTCACCCCTTCATCCGCGATACACAGGTGCGGCTCATCGGAGTGGAAGCAGGCGGACGCGGTATCCGGCGCGGCCAACACGCTGCGCGGTTCGCCGGCGGCAAGGTCGGCATCCTGCAAGGGACCAAGACGTTCCTGCTGCAGGATCGGCAAGGCCAGATCGAGCTGACGCATTCCGTCAGCGCCGGACTCGACTACGCGGCGGTTGGCCCCGAGCATAGTTGGCTGCGCGATCAGGGCCGGGCTGAATATGTGCATATCGATGACCGCGCCGCCGTGGAGGCCTTTGAAACCCTGGCGCGCTGGGAGGGGATTTTGCCGGCGCTTGAAACGGCCCATGCCTTCGCCTATTGCATCCAGCAGGCCGGGCGCTGGACCTCGCGCGACCTTCTGCTGCTGAATTGTTCCGGGCGCGGCGACAAGGATGTGCAGCAGGTGGCGGCGTGGCAGGAGGCCAACCGCCGATGAGCTTGCAGAGCATGACGGGATACGGTCGTGGTCATGCCCAGGGGGATGGCGTGGCCGTGCAAGTTGAAGTGCACGCCGTCAACCGCAAACAACTCGATGTGGTCTGTAATCTACCCCGGCCCTTGGCCCATTTGGAGGCGGCGATTATGCCGTGTGTGCGGCCGGCGGTGGCGCGCGGTCGCGTCACGGTGGATGTCAAGGTGGATTGGACACAACGGGCCCGCTGTCAGGCGGTGCGCGTGGATACCGACTTGGCGGCGGCCTACGTTAAGCGGTTGCGCGCCGCAGCCCGGCAACTGGACGTGTCGCAGGAGCTGGACATCATGTTCATTGCCGGGTTGCCGGACGTGGTGCAGCACGTGCCGCCCCATGAGGATAGTGCCCGCATCCAGCCGGTGTTGGAGAAGGCGGTACGTATGGCGCTGCGCGCGTTGCTTGCCATGCGGCGGCGGGAAGGGCGCGCCTTGCAGCAGGATTTGCGGGAACGGCTGGACGCACTGGGCCAACGACTGGAGGCCATCCAGTCGGCCGCGCCCGCCGTGGCCCGCCGTTACCGGAAACGGTTGCAGCAGCGCATCGATGCCGCAGGCCTTGCACTGGACGGGGCCGACGAGCGGTTGCTCAAGGAGGTCGCGCTATTTGCCGACCGCTCCGATATTCAAGAGGAGATTACGCGCTTGCAAAGTCATTTGCAGCAGGCGCGTCGTTTGATGCGCAGCCGTGAAGCAGCCGGCCGCGCGCTCGACTTTCTGGCCCAGGAATGCTTTCGCGAAATCAACACAATCGGATCCAAAGCCAACGATGCGGCCATCCTGCAACAGGTGGTGGCCTTCAAGACGGAACTGGAACGTATCCGGGAGCAGGTGCAGAACATCGAATGATAACCGTAAAACGCCATCCTATGCTCTGGGTTGTATCCGCGCCGTCCGGTGCCGGTAAGACCACGCTCTGTGATCGCCTGGTTGCCGATGAGGATACCATTACCTATTCCGTCTCGTGCACCACGCGTGCTCCGCGGGCCGGTGAGATTGATGGCAAGAGTTATTTCTTTCTTTCCGAGTCCGCCTTTGACGCCCGCGTGGCGACGGGAGAATTTTTGGAACATGCCGTGGTACATGGCAACCGGTACGGCACCCTGGTGCGCACCGTGCGGGACGCTATGGCCGCCGGGCGCGATGTCCTGATGGATATTGATGTGCAGGGGGCGGCCCAGATTCGTGCGGCCTTGGCCTTCGACACAGCCCTGGCCGACTTGCGCGCGGCCTATGTGGATATTTTCATCGCCCCGCCCTCGTTGCGCGATTTGCAGTTGCGCTTGTGGGGGCGTGGCCAGGACGATGAGGCGGTGATTGAGAAGCGCTTGGCGGGGGCGGCGGATGAACTCGGCCACTGGCGCGACTACCAATACGTCATTGTCAACGACCAACTCGAAACCTCCTATCGCACCCTGCACGCCATTTGGACCGCCGAATGCCGCCGTACGCAGCGCCTGGCCGACTGAAGGCCCTTTTCCCGGCAGTCGCCTACTTTATTAGGCAGTCATAATTTTCGCATAAAAAGTAATCAATTACATTGACGTTGGCGTGTGTACTTTCTACTTTGTGCACTAACCCTGAATAGGTGATTGTGTTTTTCGGCTTTCATGTCCGGGTGGTTCCGTGCTTATAGCGGGCCCGGCTGTGGTGAAACCTCACACGAGGAAAACCGAAGGGAGGGGAGAAGAAGATGGCAGCAAAGAAAAAGGTAGCGAAGAAGAAGGTAGCCAAGAAGGCACCGGCCAAGAAGAAGGTAGCCAAGAAGGCACCGGCCAAGAAGAAGGTAGCCAAGAAGGCACCGGCCAAGAAGAAGGTAGCCAAGAAGGCACCGGCCA
>SLLF01000364.1 GCA_007134175.1 Kiritimatiellia bacterium
CCGGCTTCCTGGTCGGCCCCGGAGTTGCTGGGGCCGGCGGATTCTTATCCAGGACTTGCCGTTGATCAGGAGGGAACCCTGCACCTGGTGCATCGGGAGCAGATGGGCGGTTACATGTCGCCCTGGCAATTGTGGTACCGTCGCAAACGGCCAGGCCGGGACTGGGAAACGCCGGTACCGTTGGCGGTCAGCCCCGTCCTCGGCTATAATCATTTCATGCAGACGCTGACCGTGGGGCCTGCGGGAACTCTGCATGTCACATTCCAGTTTCACTACAGCGACACCGATCGGTCGCGTGACGGATGGGGGCGTGCCGCCGTATACCTGCATTCGGAGAATGGAGGAGACCATTGGTATAACGAGGACCGGCGGCTGACCGGGCCTTTAACCGTAGATCAGATGCAGCCCGTTGGAGGAAACGCGGCGTTGCCCGGTGAGAAAGGTCTGAGCATCAGCAATCATTTTGTCGACGACCGGAATGCCCCCTGGTTTTTCTCCTCGCATCCACAATATCCGTCCGGATTAATCTGGCATCGTGAACCGTCTGGATGGCAGATGATCGATATGGCGGACCGCACTCGTGGATTGAACATTGGGCATGGAGGTTCCACATCTCTAGCCCGGCTGCCATCCGGTCGGGTCATCTTCCTCTTTACAGCAGACACATCCGGCAACGCGTGGCCTTTCGGTGCGGTCGGCGGGACGCTTTATGAGACCGTTTTGGATGCCACCGGGAAACTCGTCCGCACGGCACCGCTTCGGACGGCCGATGCGGAATCGTCATGTTGGCTACCGTCACTGGAGCGGTGGGACTGGACCGCCCCCGGGCGCCGCGAGGGAGACGACGTGTGGTTCCTGTACACCCGGGGAATTAACCACTCGACGGTCGAGAACGGACGTAATGCAAATGCGTCTAGAACCCGGATTCACCTTGGAAATCGCTTCAATCAGTTTCGGTGACCGCCGTGCAAGATTAAGGGAATAAACCATGACCTACCGAACCTCCGCTCCGATGTATTCGTTTTATGCTGATCGGGACCTCAATTTGGAGCGTGCGCTGCACGAGTTGAAGCGCACACGCTCGGAACGCGTCTTCCTGGTCGCCCCGGGCATTTACAACCTGGAGCGTCTCGCGGCCAAAATGCCGCGACTGGCGGTTTGTCTAGACTTCTTCGCCCAGGCCGGCATCGAAACCGGAGTGTGGATCGGGCAGACGATCGGGCACGGCGGCGGGTTGGGCAAGGTGGATGCCCGGTTCGCCCCCATCATCAACCTGCAGGGAAATCCGGAGAAGGCAATCTGTCCGCTGGACGAGGCGTTCAAACGCACCGTTTGCGACGGCGTGCGCGAACTTGCCCGCGCGGGTGCCCGGACCATTTTGATCGACGACGATTTCCGCCTGGGCCAGCGCAGCGGCAGCGTGGTGTGCTTCTGCGAAGCGCACCTCGACGCCTTCCGCGCCCGGACGGGATTGCAGGCGACGCGGGATGAGGTCGCGGCGAAGGCCTTGACCGGCCCGCCCAGCCGGTTCCGCGATGACTGGCTGGCCGTGACCGGCGATTCACTGGCGCAACTGGCACGCGAGATGCGCGAAGCGGTCGACAGCGTCGATCCGTCCATCCGCCTGGGGCTTTGCGCCTGCACCTCGACATGGGACATTGACGGCATTAGCGCGGTTGAACTCAGTCGGATCATGGCGGGTACGACCCGTCCGTTGCTGCGCCTGATCGGGGCGCCCTACTGGGCCGGGCAAAGGGCGCACAATATGCGGCTGGCACCCATCATCGAGATCGAACGGCTGCAGCGCTCCTGGATCGGGGGGGATGTCGAGGTGATCGCGGAGGGCGACACCTACCCGCGTCCCCGCCATCACACCCCTGCCGCCTGGCTGGAAGGCTTCGACACCGCACTCCGTGCCGACGGGCGCATGGACGGCATTCTCAAGTACATGTTCGACTACGTATCCTCCTTCGATTATGAGACCAAGTACGCCGACTTGACGGAGCAAAACCAGCCGCTGTACGCGGATATCGAGCGCATCTTCTCCGGTCGCACGGCCGTGGGGATCAATGTGGTCAGGAAGATGAAGACGTTGCACGCGGCCGACCTGCCAACGCCGGTCAATACCGCCTTTCTCTATGCGAATTTCTTTCAGTTCTCGGCCATCTGTTTCCTCACCGACAACGCCATTCCCATCGCCTATGGGGATGCAAATGGCCCCGCGGTCACTTTTGGCTTCGATGCCACGAATCTGGACCGGACGCACCTTCGGAATGGCGCTATCCTGGATGTTGTCGCGGCACGTCTACTCAAGGCGGCGGGCATCGATGTCGGACTGCAGGAAATGGGCAAGGCGGTCGAGGTCAGCCGCGAAGTGTACCCAGCGGATCGCGAGACCGTTGCGACCCATGGCAACCGCTACGCCATGACGCTCGATGCACAGGCGCAGGTGCTCTCGACCCTCGCGACGTTCGATGGCGAGATTCCCGGGGCGTATCTGTATGAGAACGCCAATGGGGAACGCTTTCTGGTCTACGCCTTCGATGCCTGTGAAAGTCAGAACCAGCGGGGCGCGTTCCGGAGCTACTGCCGTCAGCGGCAGTTGATCGACGCCATCACCTGGCTGGCCCGCAGGCCGCTGGATGCGGTCTGCCCGGGCCATCCCGATCTGTATATCCTGGTGAAGAAGAGCGAAGACGGTCTGGCCATCGGGCTGTGGAATTTTTTTGCCGATGCCATCGAGTCGCCCCGCTTGCTCCTGGCCGACGACTACGCCGGTGCCGAAATCATCAACTGCGGCGACGCGGGCTGCACCTTGACGGGTAGACAACTGACGTTGCACGCAACCATCATGCCGTATGGGTTTGCCGGCATCCTGCTGCACCGCAGTGCATCCTCTGGCTCTGTTCACGCTGTACAACAGAACAATCTGCCTCTACCTGAAGTAGAATGAAATAAGGAGAATTATCATGAACATAACGTCCACCATCACTAACGACAAAAGCGATTCGGCCGACCATCTGGCTCCCGGGGAAATCGCCGCGCGCTTCCCGCAGGTAACGGTGCCGGGGACCGCGCGCACCGCCTACCAGCTAACCGCCGACGAGGCGATCTGTTATCCGCTCTACTATTTCATTCCCTCTTTGACCCGCGATGGCCGGTTTCTGGTCTATCACCGGGCCGCCGCCGGCGAGGTGCAGCTTTATCGGCTGGATTTGGCTACTGGCGAAAGCCAAGCCTTGACGGCGGCCGACGATCCGGACTGCGCCTGGACACCCTGGGATACGGACCCGGGACGTGGCGTCCTTGATCATCGCAGTTCACTGAACGTGGCCCGGGACGAGGTGGCCTATTTCGCCCACGGCGAGGCCAGGACGGTCCACGTTAGGACGCTGGAGGAAAGGCTCCTGTTCCGTCTGCCCCCCGGACGCAAGGCTACGGGCCAAAACTGCTTTTCCCCGGACGGTCGCTATTTCTTCTATATCCACCACGATGCCGAGCTGGAAAAACGCATCCTCAGCGAAAGCCCTCCCGCCCGCCATCTCTCCAAGGGCACGGAACTGGTCCGCTTTGATTTGGAGAGCGGCGAGCAACACCTGGTGGCGAAGCTCAACAGCCCGTTCCATCATGTCCATCCCTATGGTTCGGATCATCTCGTATTTTCCAGTCCGGCTCTCGAAAAAGCCCCGTTATGGACCGACTACGAAGGCGGTTGGTTTACCCAATTGCGTACCCAGGACGCGGAGGGGCGTACCACGGTTCATTATTCCGCCACCGCTCGCGGACTTCATTACGAATTAACCGGACATAATCCCTGTAAAGTGGGCACCCTGTCGCCCACCACCCATCAGCGGCGCGAGTTTACCTGTCCGGCCTTGGGTAATCTGCATGTGGGGTGCGACCCTGCCGGCCAGCGATTTGTCGTGGATGGGCTGGAGGAAGGCGGCCGGTCAATCTATCATCTGGCGGTGCTGCCGGAACAAGGGGATCCGGAGTGGATCCGGCTTACCGGTCCATGGCCGCTCTATGGAGAGAAAGGTCAGAAAACCCATTCCCATCCCCGTTTTACATCCTGTGGCCGCTGGATCCAGATGGTGGCCGGCGATCCGCTTACCCGCACCAACCACACCTTTCTCGTGGACGTCCGCGACGTCGCCCCCAGCCAGGGATTGCCTGCATTTTAACATCGATCACAACCCACAACACAACCGGAGACCTTATGAGCAGACCCAACATCCTATTCATTCACGCCGAGAGTTTTGATGGTCGTCTGCTCGGGTTTTTGGGGCACCCTGCGCTGCGCGGCGCCACTCCGCAGCTGGATACGCTGGCGGTGGAGGGGACCTGCTTCGAAAATACCTATGCCAACTATCCGCTTTGCTGCCCGTCACGGGCCAGCATGTGGAGCGGACGCTTCGCGCACCATGTCGGGGCCTGGAACAATTATTGCGGTCTTTCGGCCGAAGCGCCGACCTTGGCCGACCAGCTGCAAGTGGCGGGTTACACAACACAAATCATCGGCAAGACCGATTATGTCTCGGGACACCATAGCGGCGGTGCCCGGCTATCGGCCTGGAGCCGGGCGGCGGCTATTCCCCGTCCGGTACATGGGGAGCCCAATCCGCCCCACGTATTCCCTGATCATCGCGAGCGCGCACGTGAAGGGGATTGGCAAAAAGCCGATGAAGCGAATGCGTTCCTGCGGGAACAGCAGGACAACGCGGCGCCATTTTTTCTCTACGTCGGCTTGCATTTGGCGCATCACCGCTTTTCGACCTCGCAACATTACTTGGAGCAGATTCCTGAAGACGCCGTTGCGCTACCGGCAGCCGATTCCCTCCAGCACCCTGTGCTGCCCTTGCAACGCCTGCAGAAGAATTGGGGGCATGCCCTCGATCCGGATGGATTGCGTCTGCGCCGTCGTATCTACTTTGCCATGATCGCGGAAGTTGACGCGCTGCTCGGCCAATTACTGCGGGCGCTGGATCAGTACGGGTTACGGGACAACACCTGGGTGGTCTTTGCCGGGGACCATGGCGAAATGGCCGGCGAGCACCGGCAATACATTAAGCTCACCCATTTCGAGGCCTCCATCCGAGTGCCGTTGATTATTCGTGGTCCGGACGCGCGTGCCAATGCACGTGTACAGGCACCGGCTTCATTGGTCGATCTCTACCCGACGTTTACGGACCTTGCCGCTGCCGCGCCGCCGGATGACCTTGACGGCCATTCACTGGTGCCCGAATTAACCGGTGGCACGACGGCCCGGCCGCCGCGCGCTTTTGCCGAGCATCATTCGTCCAGTTGCCCCACCGGCACGTTCATGCTCCGCCGGGACCAATGGAAATATATCACCTATCCTGGATACGCCCCGTTGCTTTTCAATCTGGACGACGATCCGGACGAGCTGCGCGATCTGGCGCCGTTGCAACCGGAGATGGTCAAGACGTTGGACGCCGAAATGCGGCAGGTTGCTGATTACGAAGCCATCGACGCCGAGGCCAAAGCCAAGGATCGAGAATGTTTCGCGGCGTGGCGGGACGAGGCCCGGCGCGACGGCACCTATGAAGAGCAGATGGCCGCGACCTACAGCGGTGCCGGCCATCCGCCCGGGCCGGTCCAGCCCTGGCGCGAGGAAGACGAGGAACGCATCCGCCAATGGCTGGCCGGAAATACGTTGCCGCTGCCGGAAATAGACGAGGAATACGCATGAACACGAAAACCACAGCCCATTCCTTCACGCATAAGTTGGACGGCGAATGGGATTTCACCTACCAAGCCGATCCCGACGGAGATTTGCGACCACCCGCAGCGGAGGCCTTTGATTGCCGTATGCCGGTGCCCGCCTATTGGGACGATCATCATGATCGCCTGGAGAAGAGCGAATTCTGGTCGCGAAAGTGTGTATTCAATCCGTTCCGTCCAATTCGATTCCCTCTTGGCCAGGGCAAACCGCCTGATTGTTCGTTGCCCTGGCTGATCGGCACCGGGTGGTATCGGCGCCGTTTTACCGCCCCGGCGGATGCCGCGTTGGCCCGCCTGCAAATTGGCGGGGCGGTGATGGATGTCACCGTGTTCGTCAATGGCCGGTTGGTGGGCACCCGCGAGGGACATCTGACGCCCGCCATATTCGAGCTGGGGCCGTACCTTGTACCCGGGAAGGAACACGAGCTGATACTCGCCGTCTCCAACCAGCGTGGCGGACGCGCCAGCACCGTAATCCGCGGCTACAAAGGCCGTTCGGCGGGTATTTACGGCGCGGTATCGCTGCATTTCGCCGCCGTCCGGATAGACGACCTTTACATTCGACCCGCAGGGGACACGGCCTTGCAGTGGCAGGCCCGGCTCGCCGGAGCAGATAAAGCCTACACCGTTGCCTACGCCCTGCGCGATGCAGAAGGGCGCGTGGTTCTAAGCGGTGAACACCGAGCGGATGATAGGGAACCGGCTTGGCAAACCTCTGCCGACAACGTGGCCTGTTGGTCCGACCGGCATCCGCATTGTTATACCGCCATGGTGGAAGTGCGTGACGGGGACCGGGTGCTGGACCGGTTGGAGCAGCCTTTCGGTCGCAGGCGAATCGTGTCGGACGGTCACCACCTGCTGCTCAATGGCCGTCCGGTTTTTTTGCGGGGTCACACGGAACACGCGTATTTCCCGCTTACCTGTACCCCGCCCCTCGACAAGGAAAGCTATCGCCATACCATCCGGGTGTTGCAGTCGTTGGGTTTCAATTATACCCGCTTCCATACGTGGGCCCCTCCGCTACCGTATATCGAGGCGTGCAATGAACTGGGCATGCTGGTGCAAGTCGAGGCGCCGAACGGATTCAGCGACAGCGAATGGGACGAGCTGCTGGCCACCTACCGCAAACATCCAGCGGTGGTGCTGTACTGCTGCGGCAACGAAACCACCCTGGACGCCCCCATGCTCGACCGGGTCGAAGAGATGGCGCGCCGCTGTCATGCCCAGGTGCCCGACGCCCTGTTTTGCCCGATGCACGGCATGAAATATATCGATTGGGGGGTCCCGGCCGACATGCCGGGTGCGGTGACGGAACCGTTTCGTCATCATCCCCAGCGCCTCGACC
>SLLF01000164.1 GCA_007134175.1 Kiritimatiellia bacterium
CAAGCGGGGATACTCTTGCGGATCGTATTCCATGTCCGCGTCCTGGATAATGACCAGCTCCCCGGTGGCCAACCCGAACCCGGTGCGCAGGGCGGCGCCTTTGCCTTGATTCACCTCGTGCCGTGCGAATTGCCAATCCGGGTGCTTGTCCCGCAGCCGGTCGAGCGCGGCGGCCGTACCGTCCTGCGAGCAGTCGTCCACCAGCACCAATTCCTTCTCTACTCCGGCGTCCACCGATGCCACCTTTTCCGCCAGCACCTCAATGGTGCCGGCTTCATTGTAAACCGGGATGACGACAGACAATTTCACGCTACGCGCTCCTTTAGTCTTGTTCCCATTCCAATTCTGGCATTAGCGCTTCGGCGTCCGCCCGCAGTTCGGCATCGGCTTCCAAGGCCCGGTCGGCATAGAGGCGGGCCGGTCGCAAGCTGCGGTGCTGGTAGGCCAGCACCGCCAGTGACAGTCGGTGATTGGCCTGTTCGGCTTCGGGTAGCCGGGCAATGTAATGCTCGGCCAGTTCCGCCAGCAGGCGTACATTAATTTGGCTCCAGTCGCGCTCCATTGATCCGTGTTCACCCAGAACAAACTGAATACCGCTGGTACTGGCACCCAGTGTATCGGAAGGCAATAGGGGTATGTCGCGCCGGGTAACCGGATTCTCTTGGATGCCGGTAATAATCAAACGTCGCAGATCATCCATGCGCTGATAGCTTTCCAGTAGTCGTTCACGATACGCGCGGGCCTCGTCCGTCTGCGGGGTAGAGGTCATTTGTCGCAACTGGGCGGCCGCCCGGCGGAAATCACGTTCGCGCACCAATCCGAAGAGCTCTTCCCGCGCGGCATCAATCGCTGCCTTTTCCTCGCGGACATGTTCCTCGTGGGCGGCGCGTTCGGCCGCGGCACGTTCCGCTTCCTCGGCGGCGGCTCGTCGCCCGGCGGCCCTTAGGGCGGCATCGATAGGTGCGTGCAACAGGGCCGGCACCTCGGCGCGGTAGGTGCGCAAGGCTTGCCGGGCTTCGTCGGGGGGGAGCTCGGCCGCCCGGCGCTCCAGGCTGCGCCATTCGCTAATCGTTTCTTGCCATTGCGCGGCGTGGGCCTGGAATACGTAAGGCCATTGGACATCATCCGGCGGCGTGCGGTCCAGGTACGGTTCCCAATGGGTCAAGGCTTCATCGAACTGTCCCGCTTTCACCGCTCGCGCACCCACTACATACCGGGTTAGATCGGCAAACCAGTCCGGCCAGTCCGCCGCGATCTCCGCCAGTTCATCCGCGTCCAGAAGGCCAAGCAGAAAGCGCGCCAGCGACTGTGGCATAATGCCTGGATGAAGTTGATCGCCCTCCAATTCCCTCAGGGTGGCGTCCTGAATCCCACGCAGGTAGCGCTCTACGGACGCATCGCGGCCATCCCACCAGGCAGGCAACGCCTGTAACACACTGACCCAGGGCCGCTCCACACCGACCCGCGGCATGGAGCGAAACAGTTCGTCCATACGCGTCTCGTAGCCGGTGGCGCGCCCCTCAAGCCACAGCCCAACCGCGTTCTCGATAGCCGTCTGCGCGTCGGCGGCAAAAGGTTGCACGTCGAAGATAATTTCCGGATCGGCGTCGGGAGACGGCTCCGGCTCGGTTGCCTCGGGATCCTCATCGTAAACCACGCTGGGTGGCGTCGGCGGGGGCGGCGGTTCCGGATCGTCCGCCCGCAGGAAAAAAAAGGCCCCGCCGAGCAAGGCCACGAACAGCAGGCCGCCCGCCAACCAGCCCAGTTTACGTCCCAGCGAGCCCTGCCCGTCCGCCGGGGGTAATCCTTCCCGCTCGCGCGCCCATTTCAGGGCTTCCTCCAAATCGGCCAGCAGCGAGGTGTAGGTGGGATACCGTTGCGCCGGTTCGGCCTCCAATGTGCGTGCAATAACGGCGGCCGTTTCGGGTTGTACACTGGGCCGCACGGTTCGCAAGCTGATCGCCGGCCCCTTAAGTCGCGCCAGGACCACCTCCTTGGCCGTCTCACCCTCGAACGGTGGCTGGCCGCTCAGCGCGTGATACAGGGTGGCACCCAAGCTGTAGATATCGGCCCGGTGATCCTCTTTCTGAGAGCGCACTTTCTCCGGCGCAATGTAATAAGGGGTTCCCCAAATCTCGCCGGGCTGCAAACGCTGTTGCGCGGCAAAACGCGCCAGGCCAAAATCGACGACTTTCGCCTGGCGTTGCTTGTCGAACAGAATATTGGCCGGCTTGATATCACCGTGGATCAAGCCGATTTCATTGGCCGCCTGAAGGCCCTTGGCAATTTGCACCCCCACCTCAAGCGTGAACACCTCGTCCAGCGCCTTGCCGCCCTCAAGCATCTGGTCCAGCCGCCCGCCACTGACCAGTTCCATTACAATATAGAGCTGCCCTTGCTCCTGGCCACATGAATAGATCTGCACCACATGCGGGTCGTTCAAGGCAGCGGCGGCGCGCGCTTCGCGCAGGAAATTATCCGCGAATTTCTTGTCGGCCGCCAGATGCTTCTGCATGACCTTGATGGCGACATAGCGGCCCAGCGTTTGGTCATAGGCCCGGAAGACGGAGCCCATACCGCCTTTCCCCATTTCCTCCACCAGCAGGAACGCGCCCAGCCGCATCGGGGCCACCTGCTTGGTGCCGCATTCCGGACATTCCACCTCCGCAAAGGGCTCTACCGATGTCAAATCGATGTGGTGCCCGCATTTGGCACAAGCCAACCGTTTGACCCGGTCAGCTAATATGTCAATGGCTTTCTTCCCTGTCACAGCAACTTACCCCCGCGCACACACGGGCAAGGTACCGAATAGCGCTCCATGTTGCAATGGGAAACATCCCACTAGTCCAACATGGACCGTCCCTTGGGCATCGGGTCCAGACCAAAGAAATCAACCAGCGTTTGGGCTACGTCGTAATAGCCGTGCCGGACACCCAGATTGCGGCCGGGCTGACCGGCCCGGTAGCAGAGGACCGGCACATATTCGCGGGTGTGATCGGTGCCCTTGAAGGTAGGGTCGTTGCCGTGGTCGGCGGTGATGATCAGCACGTCTTCGGTACCCAGCAACGGCAGGTAGTCGGCAAAAAAACGGTCCGTCTGTTCCAACGCCGCCGCATAGCCCTGCGGGTCGCGCCGATGACCGTAAATCATATCAAAATCGATGAAGTTGGCGACAATCAAGCCCCCGTCACGTTCGCGGGTGAAACGGACCAGGGCCTCCTGCGAAGTGGTGGTATTGCCGGTGTGGTCGGATTCGGTGATGCCGCGGTGCGCGTAGATGTCTTCGATTTTGCCGACGGCATAGACGGGAATGCCACCATCCTTGACGCGCTCGAGCACCAGCGGTTCAGCGGGTTGAAAGGCAAAGTCCCGGCGGTCCGTGGTGCGCTCGAACCCTCCTGGTTTTCCCTTGAAGGGGCGGGCAATGACGCGGCCGATACGAAACGGATCGCACAAGGCCCGGGCCGTCTCGCAGGCCCGGTAGAGTTCCGCCAACGGAACCACGTCGATGTGAGCGGCAATCTGGAATACCGAATCGGCGCTGGTATAGACAATCCAATCGCCGGATTGCAGATGGGATTCGCCCAGTTCATCAATAATCGCCGTGCCGCTGGCGGCCTTGTTCCCGAGAATGCCGCGACCGGTTTGGACCGTGAAAGGTTCCAGGATTTCCGGCGGGAAAGCGGGCGGGCCGGGGGGGCATACGCTAAAGCCGGGATTCATCTCCACGCCCGCCAACTCCCAGTGGCCGGTGATGGTGTCCTTCCCCTCGGACACCTCCTGCATCGCGCCATAGGACGCCAATGGCTCGGCGACGGCCGCGACACCCGGCAAGGGCAACCCGTTGGGCAGTAGACCCGGGATAAGGCCCAGGCCCAGTGATTCCAGGCACGGCAGGCGCAGACCGCCCACCGCACTGGCGATGTTAGGTAATGTAGCGGCACCGACATCCCCGTAGTCGGCTGCATCGGGCGCTTCACCAATCCCAACTGAATCCAGTACGACCAATACCGCTCGCATTATGCTCTCCTCCCGCTACCCTGCTGTGGTGTCCACCTGATCCACGATACCGACAATCACCGTGCGTAACGGCGCGTGGGGATCGTTGACCACCTGCCGCGCCCCGTTACCCTCATCCAGCACGAGCACCCGGTCGCCTACGCCGGCGTCCACCGTATCGACGGCAATGCAATAATCGCCCGTTGCTTTGCCGTCAGCCCCGGTCCGGTCCACTATCAACAGTTTGTGCCCGTTGTAGAACGGGTGATTGATGGTGGAAACCAACTGACCACTCACCCGGCCGGTAATCATGCGTTACCCTCCGGCGCAACGGTCAGTTCATCGACGATGCCGATGATGGCGTGATCGACCGGCACGAATGACGGGTCCAGGGTCATGGCGGCCTCGCGGCCCCCTTCAAAATAGACCACTTCGTCCGGCCCGGCCATGCGCGTGGCGTCGGCGCACACCACGGCCTTCCCCTGCGGCTGGCGTTGCGGGCTGAGTGGTTGCACCCACAGCAGCGGGACGCCTTCCAGCCCGCTGTAGATTTCCGTGGCGACGACGGTGCCGATGACCTTGCCAAGCTGCATATCAGGGAAGTTCTCCGTTAAGGTTGACGGGGGCCGCCGCGTGGAAGGGGGCGTGCTGGTTGAGCTGGGCCAGTATCCCCTCGCTGGGCGCGGTCAGAATGCGCCGGTTAAAGCCGTGGGGTTGCGTGGCCAGGAAGGCCGCCGCGAGATCCAGCGCGGCTTCCACATCGTGCAGCTCCCCGTTAAAGATGGCGATACCCTTTCCGTGCAGCCAGGGATCGGCCAATCGCATTTCGCTCAACACCACCGGGGTCCCTTTCAGGGCACGTTCGGCCGCCTGCAACATGGCGGAGACGGTATCCGTTTCCAAAATACCCACCGCCACGTGGCTATGGCACGGTTCCGTAGCCCCCAGCAAGGCCTGGTACAGTGTGGGCGCCACGTCCGGCAGCCAGGCGTGGTCCAGCAGGTCGCCACCCGCGCGGTAGCACCCCTCGCGATACGACTCCTCCACCGCCGCCGTACTGCCGGCCAGCAAGGCCAGGTAACGGCCCTGGCTGATGACGCCGGACTTGAGCAACGAGACCGGGGCCTGCTTGACCATGGCGTCGGCGATTTGGATGCCGACCGTGATCTGTCGGAATTCGAGTGTGGCGATGGCGGGGTAAGGCTTCATTAGACGATCCGGAAATGGTCCACCAATGTGCAACGCCGCCAGCGCGAAAAGCTGACGGGATTGGTCATGCCCTCCCCGGTGGGACTGGCGATAGTGAAGGAGGTGTAACCCTCGCCCCCCAAGCCCAAGCCCGCCTGGGACCGGCCGTTCTTTACAAAAATGCTGCAGTTGCATTCACGCGCCATCCGGTCCAGCCGGTCGAGATGCTTGGAGTGCATGACCGCCGTGTGATAGCAGCCCCCCTCCATCTCCAACGCCAGATCGATGGCGCGTCCGGCGTCAGGCACACGGGCTACCGGCATGACGGGCATCATCTGTTCGGTCCACATCAACGGATGGTCCACGTCCACCTCGACCACGGCGAGCCGGATGGTACTGGGCACGGCGATACCGATCTGCCCCAGGATCACGTCCGCATTTTGGCCGATAAGTTTGCGGTTGATCTCCGCGCGCCGTCGCGGGCCGTGTTGCTTGGTGAAGATGAGCTGCTCCAGCGCTGTCCGCTTGGCCGGATCAACCACCACCGCACCATGCTGGACCATCGCCTTGACCAGGTCCCCGGCAATAGCGTCGACGGCCAATACCTCCTTCTCGTCGGTACAGATGATGTTATTGTCCGTCGAGGCTCCGAGCACAATGTCGCGGCCGGCCTGATTTAAATCGGCCGTCTCGTCCACGACCACGGGCGGATTGCCGGGACCGGCGCAGATGGCGCGCTTACCGCTGGCCATGGCGGCTTTCACCACGCCGCCCCCGCCGGTGACGACCAGGATGCGGATGCCGGGATGCTTCATCAGCTCCTGCGCGGTTTCTATCGTCGGTTGCGCGACGCCGGTCACAACATTCGGCGGCCCGCCGGCTTCGGTGACGGCTTGGTTCAGCAGCACGATGGTTTCCATCGAGCAACGTTTAGCGGCCGGATGCGCATTGAACACCACGGCGTTGCCGGCCGCCAGCATGGCGATGCTGTTGTTGATGATGGTCGAGGTGGGATTGGTGCAGGGGGTAATCGAACCGATTACCCCGTACGGGGCCGGTTCGATCAGGGTCAGGCCGTGATCACCGGTGCGCGCTGTGGGATAGAGCATCTCGGTCCCAGCCGTTTTTTCAATCACCAGCTCATTTTTGACGATCTTGTCTTCGAACCGGCCCAGTCCGGTCTCCTCGTGCGCCGATTTGGCCAGCGCTGTTTGGTGCTGACGCAGCGTAGCGCGGATATGGGCGATGATCGCGTTGCGTCGTTCCAATGCCAGACCGGCAAATGCCCGGAAGGCGGTGCGGGCGGCCGTAGCCGCCGCATCTACTGTTTCAAACACGCCCGGCGCGGCGGTGCCGGCGGACGGTGCGGCTATCGGTGGTGCCGGTGGAGGTCCTTCGCCCGCCTGCAAGTCGGCGGCAATCTTCCGGGCAATCGCTTCAATATCGCGGTCGGTCAAGTTGGCCATGGCGCCTACGCCTCCTGGTCCTTGCGATAGACCTCGCGGTCACCCACCTCCCAATGATCGACGATCGCCATGATCACCGCGTCACAAGGGCGCTTATCCGTCGCCTCGGTTTGCCGGGCGGAACTACCGGAGGCCACCAGCACCACCTCGCCGGGACCGGCACCGACGGCGTCAACCGCCACGACCTGGCCGCCGGTCTCCTCGCCTTGTTCGTTCAGGTGGCGCACCCACATCAAGCGCAGCCCTTCCATGGAGGGCTCCTTCCGGGTGGCAACCACTGTGCCTACGACTTTACCCATGTTCATCTGTCCATGCTCCTTCCCACGCGCCGCCCTAAATGCCGGGCCGCACTTTTCGGTACGCGCACCGGCCCTGGACGGGCAGACCGGATCTACTCCGTTCCACCCGGTCCGGG
>SLLF01000119.1 GCA_007134175.1 Kiritimatiellia bacterium
ACTCACGCTGCTGTTTGAGATCCGCTTCGGACACACGAGTGGTCGTTCGCTGATGATGCTGGTGATTGCGCTGCTGGCGACAGCGCAATGGCCTCCAGTTAGGGCTGGCGGTTCCTCGGACCGTCAGAACGTATAGCCGAAATGCTCGATCTCCCGGGCGCACAGCGCTGAAACCATTGCGCGTGTCTCGGGATTGAAGAGCGTGCGGTAATCCCTGCCCTGGCGCGTATGGGTTTTCGCTGACGTGAGTTCGGCATCGCCGGGCAGGCCCAGTTCACCGACGAGTTGGACCCAGTCCGCCCCCAGGCGTTCGTAACGCAGCACATGCGTCAGCGCCAAGCGCCCGTCACGGTGAAAATAGAACGCCTCTCCGAGTTTCCGCCGAAAATCCGATCCGCGATGATCCGGCGAGTTGTCATAGACGGCACGAACGAAAGCCTCGAACGTCGGGCGCTCGGTGTCCCGGAGCTTGCGGTATCGCCAGAAATAGGCGCTCGCAAAATAGTCGTACGGATTGCGTGTTACGGCAATACGACGATAACGCGCGAACTCGTCCGGGAAGGCGCGCTGACATTCATCGGCCCCGGAATGTGTTACCAGCCCGTAGACGTCGCGGAAATGCCGCTTCACCGACCAGTTGACCAGGTTCCCAAAGGCGCGTCGACCGCCAAGGGGTACGGCAAGCGCTTTTCTGTACCAGGCGGCACTGCGAGGGCGCATGGCGATGCGCATGGTTCTCCGCGTGGGCCAGACACCCTGCATGAGTGCGTCGTCCAGCACGCCAAGAATCAGGTCATCCGGCCCAAGGTGCCTCAACAAGGAGATTTTTACAGCGCTGCCCGCCATCTTCGGTGCGTGCAGGAAGATGAACCCGTATTTATGGGAGATGATCACGGACTCGCGCCTCGTCCCTAGTGGCCATCAGGGGTGGTATCCCAGGCTCGCCAGCATGTCTTTGTGCGCGCGGGCGACCTCGGCCAGTTCCGGTTCCTGCCGGTAGGCGTAAGCCCTGTCGGGGCGGAATCGCCGTGCTTCCCGCGTGACCGCTTCCCTTGGAGCGTCGAGGCCGCAGAACTCGATGATGGCCCCCAAGTGGGATTCGGGCGCTTCAAGCAGGTCCTCGTAGCGCAGTTCCAGGGCCTGGTCTCCCAGGCTCCGCACGTGCGCCTGCGCTCGGGCCGTGTAGGCCTGCCAAAGCGCGAGCCCCCGCCCGAGATCAGCGACCGACACGGAGTGCGCGAACCCGCTGCGTTTCGGGGCGAAGGGGTTGTTCACGTAAGCGGAGCGCCGTGCGCGGTAGCGTGATGCTGCCTGCTCGAATGCGCGTCGGCGGCGTACCCGCAGGCTATGGGCAACATCCACCCCATGGCGCATGATGTGCAGCACACGCGCGTTCGGGAAAATATCGAGCCATAGCGGAAGGGTGAACGTGTTCCGGGGGTCCTTCCAGCCCCAGGGGAACTGTATGCCGTGCATGGATCTGGCACCCAGCCAGCGTGCTGCACCGAGGTACCGCATGCTGGCCGGCCCGGCGGTAATGCCGCGAAGGTAGTCGGTCACTAATTCACGCACGTCCTCGCAGTCAAGCAACAGGTCAACACCCTGCGGCTTCTCCCACGTGGCGCTGGCCTGGCCGAATACCCAGTAGTTGAGGGTGTTGGTAAACCGGCATTCCTCGTTACGGCTGGTACCTCTGCCCATGAAAAAGCCGAAACCCTGCAGTGTGCGCGTCAGCATACTTGTTCCCGAGCGGTGCATGCCGATGATGATCACGGGCGGTCTGGCGGACATGGCGGGTTCTCTTGTGCTGGAGCAGGGCAATCAATCACGCAAAGCCCCGCGGATTGGTCGCAAGTGGGCCGATTGTAACTGCATCCGGGTTCAGGGCAATTGCCTGTGGGTCGCTTTGATTCCCATGGGTTTGGTCGCGGCCCGGGTCCCACACGGGTACCATCTCGGTCTGTCTCGCGAGAAACCGGCAGCAAGCGGGCTTTCTACCAGGCTTGCGCTGTCACCATGCAAATCTCGGTGTTCACGATAATGACGGGTGACCGGAAAAAACGCCTTGCCATACTTGCACCACTCAAGGAATGGGGTGGTATCGAACGGAAAATGCTGATTCTGTGCCGGGAATTTGTTGCAGCCGGCATTGATGTGGAGTTTCTGCTCACGCGCGGTGGGCGAGTCCCGTATCCTTCCCAATTCCCTTCCGAAGTCAGGATTGTGGATCTTGGTAGTCGCGGCAAGCTGGACGCACTGCCGAAACTGATTCGCCATCTTCGTCAAAGCCGTCCGGATGCGCTGCTGACCGCGAAGGATCATGCGGCCAAGGTGGGGGTGCTGGCGAGCCGGCTCGGAAGGCTGAGCGTGCCGGTCTACGTCAAGGTGACCAATACGCTCAGCCAGACGCTGCGCCGCCCGGCCAAGCGCTATTCTGCCCGATGGCTGTACCGGCGCGCGGCGCGCGTGATCGCGATCTCCAACGGCGTCCGGGAGGACCTCATCCAGGAGTTTGGCATGCGCCCGGACTTGGTGGAAGTCATCTACAACCCGATGTTCACCCCGGATTTCCCGGAGCGGGCTGCCCAGCCGGTCGATCATCCGTGGCTCCAGGCTGGGCAGCCGCCGGTGTTCATGGGGGCTGGAAGGCTCACCACGCAGAAGGATTTTGTCACGCTCGTGGACGCATTTGCTGACCTGCGCTCGCGCCGGGAGTGCCGTCTGATCATTCTGGGTGAAGGGACGGAACGGGAGGCCATCCTGCGGCGGGCGGCGGATCTCGGCGTATCGGACGATGTCGATCTGCCGGGTTACATCCAGGACCCCATTCCCTGGATGGCGCGGGCCGGCGTGTTCGTGTTGTCATCCCGCTACGAGGGCCTGGGTAACGTGCTGGTGGAGGCAATGGCTGTCGGTACCCAGGTTGTATCCACCGATTGCCCGAGTGGACCGCGGGAGATCCTCGAGGGGGGGCGCTTTGGCAAGCTGGTGCCCGTGGGCGATGCGCGGGCGCTGGCACAGGGAATGGCCGGGGCGCTCGATCAACCCATGGCAAAGCCGGACCTGATTGCAGGCGCGGAACGGTTTCGAAGTGCGACCATCGCCGGGCAGTATCTCAGCCTGATGCGGCTGATAGACTGAAGCCCGCGTTCTGGGAGGGTTTTGGCGCGCCGTCACCCGACTCATGGTTCCAAGCACAGGAAGGCATTTGTGTCCCAGCGTCCCGTCACCCTGTTATTCGCCACCTCAGGTCATAGTGGAGTGGATCGCGTCGTCGCGAACCTGCTTCCGGAGTTCGCCCGGGTGCCCCGGCAGTTTCACCTCCTGACGATTCGCAATCATGGCCCGCTGATTTCAGACCGGCTGCCCGCGAATATCCGTGAAATCCGGCTCGGGGTCGGTACCAAAAAACTGGTCATGCCGCCGCTGGCGCTGTATTTGCGACGGCATCGCCCCGAGGTGCTGCTGACCGCAAATCACCAGTTGAATCGCGCCGCGTTGATGGCGCGTCGCCTGACCGGCGTGGATACGCGGGTGGTCATCCGTATGGGCATGTCCCTGACCGCGATGGGTGCGGAGATGGGAAGGGCAAAGCGGGAGCGCTTGTTCGCCTCGATGCGCCGCTGGTATCCGCTGGCCGATGCTGTTGTGACCCCCTCGCAGGGTGTTGCCGATGACCTGGAGCGGCTGGCGCATGTGGCGCATGACCGGCTGCATGTGATTCGTAATCCGCTGCTCAACCCGCGGTTTTACGAACAGGCGGCGGAACCGGTGGAGCATGCCTGGTACGGCGATGCCGGAACTCCCGTGATTCTCGCGGCGGGCTCGCTGGAGCCGCGTAAGGATTTCCCGACGCTTCTGCGTGCCTTCGCCCGGCTACGGCAGCGGCGGGACGCGCGGCTCGTCATCCTCGGGGAAGGAAAGGAACGTGAGCGCCTGACACGCCTGGCGGATGCCCTCGGCGTCGCGGCCCATGTCAGCCTGCCGGGATTCGATGGTAACCCCTACCGGCATATGGCCCGGGCCGATGTGTTTGTTCTTTCGTCGCGCAGGGAGGGCGCTTCCGCCGTGATTATCGAAGCCATGGCGTGTGGAACCCCGGTGGTGTCGACCGACTGCCCGAGCGGCCCGGCCGAGGCCCTTGCGAATGGCGAACTGGGGCGACTGGTGGCGGTCGGTGACGACGTCGCCATGGCCGAAGCGATCGAGCAGACGCTTTGTCATCCGCCCGATCCGGATGTGCTCAGGGCAGCCGTGCAGGAGCACCGCTGCGAGGTCGCGGCCAATCGTTATCTGCGTGCAATGGGGCTCTAGGTTGCGGAAACCTGACCAGCCGTGGCGGCGCGTAGATCAAGTGGTGACCACTGCCCCGTTGGCGTGGCCGGCGCCGCGAAAATAACCGTGGCCGAGTAGGCTTTACGGAGAATCAGCCCTTGGTCGAGCTGCGCTGGTGCGAGTAAAGGTTCGTTCGCGGGTCCTCCTGTCGCTTGAAGCGCCGGTGGATCCACAAATACTGTTCAGGGTAGCGCTCCACTGCCCGTTCCAGTACCTGGTTCATCCGCGTGGCGTCCGCGACATCGTCCCCAGAGGGAAATCCATCCAGTGTTTCCTGAAACTCGATCAGGTAGCTGCCATCGGGTTGCCGGAAGAAGAACAGGGGGATGACGTTTGCCTTGCCCATTCTGCTTAGCCGGCTCAGGGCCGTTATCGTTGCCGCGGGCACACCGAAAAAAGGCGCGAACACGCTGTGTTTCCGTCCGTAATCCTGGTCTCCGGCGTACCAGATGGATCGCCCCTGTTTCAGGGCCCGCAGCATCCCTCTGATGTCGTCCTTGGACACCGCATCGTCCACATTGCGCTGCCGCGCTTCCCGCATGGCCCGGTCCAGTACCGGCTTTTTCCGAATCGGTTTGTAAATGGCGACCATGGGAATCCGGTTGGGCAGCAGCCTCGCGCACAGTTCCACTGACAGGAAATGGCCCGACATGGCAATGACCGGCTTGCCCTGTTTCAGCAGCGCCTGCAGGTGCTCTTCACCGCGCACTTCCACGGGAATGCGCCCCACCTGTGGGCCACCGAACCAGCCCAGTGCGGTTTCGACGACGGCGCGTCCGGTGGCCCGGAAGTTTTCCTTTGCCAGGCGCTCCCGTTCCTGCTCGCTCATCTCCGGGAAACACAGCTCCAGGTTCCGGCGCGCGATGGCTCGGCGTTTCCGGGCCAGGTGATAGGCGCATCCACCCAGCGCGGCACCCAACCGAATGCCCAGTCGCCAGGGCAGCCTCGCCAGCAGCCAAAGGACCAGCAGGGTCAGGCGCTGCCCCCAGGTGGCGGGATGCGCGGGATGGTTTGGATACTCGCTGCGCTTTTTCTTGGTCACGGCGTCTGTAAGCGGTTGCGGCGTGGGGCCGGGCGCCTGCTAGGTGTCCTGGAATTGCCGGCTGTGCAACAGTGCGTAATGCCCGCCTTGGGACAGCAACTCCTGGTGGGTGCCCGCTTCAACGATGCGCCCACCGTCGACGACGACAATCCGGTCCGCGTGTTCGATCGTGGACAGCCGGTGCGCGATCACCAGGGTGGTGCGGGTCTGCATCAGGCGCTCCAGCGCATCCTGGATCATCTGCTCCGACTCCGAATCCAGCGCGGACGTGGCTTCATCAAGGATCAGGATTGGCGCATCCTTCATGAGTGCACGGGCAATGGCCAGCCGCTGGCGCTGACCGCCGGAGAGCATGATGCCGTTGTCGCCGATGATTGTGTCGAACCCCTGTGGCAGCGCCTCGATAAAATCCAGTGCATTGGCCAGGCGCGCGGCGTCCCGTAACGCCGCCTCGGAAACCGGCCCTGGCACGCCATAGGCGATGTTGTTCGCGATGGTGTCGTTGAACAGCACCACCTGCTGGGTGACGATGGCGATCTGCCGTCGCAGATCCTTCAGCGGATAGGCGTCGATGGGCTGGCCGTCGAGGGTGACGCGCCCCGACAGTGGTTCGTAAAAACGCGGCAACAGGCTTGCGATGGTGGATTTTCCACTGCCGGAGCGGCCGACCAGGGCCACTGTCTCGCCGGGGCGGATCTCGAAGCTGATGTCCTGCAGCGTGTCCTGCTCCGCGCCTTCGTATCGGAAACGGACCTGCTCGTAGGCGACATGGCCGTCCGCGCGGTCCAGGTGCAGTGTCCCATGATCCGCCTCGGAATCCAGGTCCAGTGTCTCGAACAGGCTCTCGCCCGCCGCGATGGCCTTCTGGATCTCGGAGTTGACCTTCACCAGCCGCTTGAGGGGCGCCATCATCAGCGCCGTGGCCGTGATGAACGAGAGAATGCCGCCCGGTGTTACCGTCTGCATGACCACATCCATGGTTGCCAGGTAGAGCACAATGGCCAGCCCGATCACGGCCACGAGCTGGACCAGTGGCTGGCTCATGGCTTTCACCACGGTGTAGCGCAGTTGCTGGCGCTTGTTCTGTTCGTTGATTTTCCGGAAGCGCTGCATCTCGTAGTCGGTGGCGCCGAACACCTTGACTTCGGCATGGCCCCGCAGGGTGTCCTCGGCCACCTGGCCGATGCCGCCCACGGTGGTCTGTAGTCGGCGGGCGATTTTCCGGAAACGCTTGTTCGCGCTCAGGATGATCTTGGCCAGGAGCGGCGCGAGCGCGAGAAAGATCAGCGTGAGCCAGCCGGCGAGAAAAATCATGTACCCGATCAGGAAAATGATCGTGAACGTGTCACGCACCAGGCTGACGACCGACTTGGACGCCGCATCCGCGACCTGGTTGACGTTGTAGGTCAGCTTGGCCTTGAGGTAACCGAGCGAGCCCCGATCGAAGTAGGCCGTGGGCAGCGTGAGATACTTGTCGAAGACGTCCTGCCGCATGTCCGCGACCACATTGCGGCCCACAATCGCCATGGTGTAATCGGATGCGAACATGCTGAAGCCGTGGAAGAGAAAGATCCCCACCAGCGCTGCCGGCACC
>SLLF01000214.1 GCA_007134175.1 Kiritimatiellia bacterium
GGAGATGTCTCGACGTCGCTTCGCTACGCTCGACATGACAACATTTTACATTAATCCCGTTCTTGCCCACGAGCCAATCAGCGCCGCGCCGATAAAGGTCCTCGACATGACAAGGGATTAATTGATACGGGCAATAGCACAATTTAGATGCGTCTGCCCTGGATCGCGGCGCCAGGACGGTCAAGACGGGTCGCATCTGCGATTTGGCACCTGTTTAGCCATGCCATAAGCTTTTGACCATATGCCGAGCTGGTGCTCGGCGTTCTTGGGAGCGCCAAGCCCCAGCTTGGCCACATGTTCCGACAGCCCGAAAAATGCGTTGATCATCAATTCACAGATGCGCCGGTCAAAAAGTTAGAAGGGCGCGGCGGTTCCGATCCGGGTGTTGAGGGTGGCATCGACCAGGGTCCGCCCGTCACGTAATACCGGTGTGCGACGCGGTTTCCACAGGCGCCGCCGTGCCAGTGCGCTTAGCCGGTAGCCACGCGTGAAAAACAACAGCCAATCCAACACGCGGGCGATGACGAAGAAGGGATACGCAACCGACTGGATCCATTGCCACCGCTGCCGGATCGAGTGGGCCTGCTGTTCCGTTGCGCCTGATGCGGTGCCCGGGATGCCGAAGGCACCCAATGCCAGCCGCACCAGGGTCTCCACTCCCTCCGTGAAAAAACGTGAATAGGTGTGGGTTTCCTGCAGGTCAAACCCGTCCTTCAGCAGGTCGAACAAGCCGCGTTCCGTGTAGCCGAGTCGCGCCCGCGAGTCGGAGCCCGGTTCCAGCCCGCACAAACGCCGCACGGGCCGCCAAAAAGTCCAGCGCTTATGATGGTCGGAGTCAATATACAACATGCCGGCTGCTTTCAACACCCGATGCACATCGGCCATGAAGGCGTAAGCGTCGGTGACCTGGGCCAGCTGGTCAATCAGCACCACCCAGTCGAAAGCGCCATCATCCTGAGGCAACGGCAGGTGATCGCCGGATTGGAAGGTCCACTCTCCGCCCCACGCCTCCATCTGCTGCCGCGCCGCCAAGGGCAGATCCCCCATGCAAAGCACGCGGTCCCCTGCCCCGCCCTCAACCAGCGCCTGCTGGATACGGCGCAGGCGGTGCTGCCATCCATAGCTGCACGGCAACGCCTCCTCGGCCACCCCGCCACTACCGGCGTCAATTTTTTCCTGTGTCACCTTAACCCTTAACCTCCGCAAATGATCGCCGCCCAGCCGGACAACGTCACTGTCCCTATACGGAGAATAAGCCCACGGGTCAAGCGCGGCCGAATTTGCGATCCAATTCATCAAAGCCCATGAAGATGAGTGTGGGGCGGCCGTGGGGACAGGTATACGGCATTTCCGCTCCGGCCAAATCCACGACCAATTGCTCAATCTCGCGGACGGTCAGTTTGTCGCGCGCCTTGACGGCGGCCCGGCAGGCGGCCTTGGCGATCCGTTCCTCGGCCCAGCGTTCCGTGCCACCGCGCTCGCCGCTTTGTTCCAGGGTTTGGGCAATGGCCGGCAACACCTGGGCCGCAGCAACCGGCCCCAGGCAATCCGGAAGCGCGTCGATGATGAAATGGTCACCGCCAAAATCGGACAAACCGAACCCCATGGCTTCGAGTTGAGGCAGTTGCTTCCGGATCAGGGCGGCCGCCTGCGGGGGCAATGCTACAGTTTCGGGCGCGAGCAGTCCTTGGCTCTTCACCTTGCGATCAACCATCAACCGCATGAACCGCTCGAACAACAGTCGTTCATGCGCCGCATGCGGATCCATCAGCACCAGCCCGTCCTCTGTTTCCAGTACCACATACAGCCCCCCCACCTGCCCCAACACCCGGCACCAGGACCAAGGACTTCCCTCCGGCCTGGTGCCTTGTCCGGCAGCATCAGACGTGGCCGATGTGTCCGCCGTGGTTTTCTCCCCCGCGCCGCCACCGGTGATGGGTTCGGGGGCCAAGCGCGGATAGTTGAACATGGGCAGGGTGGGCAAATCCTCAATGCGCAATTGCAATCCCGGTGCCGCTCGACCACCCGTTTCCTGTTCGCGACGCGCGACCGGCGGCCCCGAGGCCTCACCGGTGGTCAGTACGCCGCGCAGCGCGGTAATCAATCCGTCACGCACCACGTCGGGCCGCCGAAAACGAACTTCCTTCTTGGTCGGATGCACGTTGACATCCACCCGATCCGGTGGCAGGGAAATAAAAAGGAAGACGGCCGGGAAACGGCCCTTGGGAACCAAGGTGTGATAGGCCTCGTTCAATGCGTAGCCGATCAGCGGTGCGGATGCGGGCCGTTGGTTGATGAAGATGAATTGCTCCGACCGGTCCGCTCGTTGCAGGTGCGGTCGACCGGCATACCCCTCAATCTGCAGCTCCTCTCCGGCCCATGCCACCGGCCGCAGGTGCTCGACGTAATCGCGCCCGAAAATCTCGCCCAACCGCTCCAGCAGGGGCGCATCGCCGGCGAGCTGATAGACCATGCGATCATCCACCATCAACGACATACCGATGGCCGGGTGCGCCAGGGCATAGACCAGGAAGGTCTGGCGTACATGCGTCAATTCGGTCGCGTCCGCCCGCAGAAACTTGCGGCGCGCCGGCACATTAAAGAACAAGTTGCGCACTTGAAAAGTCGTACCCGGCGGGCAACCCGTCTCTTTGACTTCCGTGATTTTACCACCGGTAATGTGCAACTCCGTTCCGTCCAACTGATCCGCCGGCCGGGTGATCAATGTAAAGCGCGCCACCGAGGCGATGGCGGCCAGGGCCTCACCGCGGAAGCCGAGCGTGGTGACGGCTTCGATATCATCCACATCCCGGATCTTGCTGGTGGCATGACGTTCCACCGCGAGTAAGGCGTTGTCGCGATCCATGCCGGTCCCATCGTCGGTCACCTGGATCAACCGTTTGCCGCCAGCCACAATTTTGACGTCGATATGGCGAGCCCCGGCATCGAGGGCGTTCTCCATCAGTTCCTTAAGGACGGAGGCCGGGCGGTCGACCACTTCGCCGGCGGCAATTTTATTGGCGACGTGGTCGGACAGGACCTGAATACGTGGTTGTGAACGGGATGACGACATACGACAGGAGGGTAGCGCAGAGCTGCCCGGTGCTCAACCGCAATCCCATCGTCGGTCTTCAAGGCTCCAACTCGGGGAACACATGCCGGTAGCGTTCCAAACGGGCGGCCGCAGCTGAAGCTCCTTCGGTTTCCCTGGTGAGCAAGTAATCCATCCGGGCAGCGGTCAAGGCATCGTTTTCGTGATAACGGCCCCAGCCACCGGAACCGAACCCGTCGTCATCCACATCGTCCGGCCGTTGCGCCAAGGCCAGCGCGGCCGCTCGCCTGAAATCGTCGCGGGCTAGTTTCCACAACGTGTTGGCGACGGCCAGACCGTCTTCGTTGTCACGCGCCGCCGCCCGCGCTTCGCGCAAACGCAGCAGGCCCAACGAGACGTACAACTGGAAGGCATCGGGGTTGTGTTGCAATCCTTCCGTGATGAAGCCGAGCGCCGCTTCGCGATCCACCTGCGCCAACCAGAACGCTCCCGCCACATAGCCGCGCACATACTGTGGGTCCACCTGGGTCATGACCCGGAACCAAGGCAGTAACTCGCGCCCATCGGTATGAATGTGGGCGCGACGAGGATCACGCCACGGCCGGACCTCCCGGTGCAGCGTGCCGATCCAACCGCGGAAATCCCGGTGCGGGGGCGGAATAATGGTGGGCACACCGGCGTGCTCCTCCTCGTCGTCCCCCGGCATGCCGAGTTCAAGCTGGTGTGCATCCACGTCGTCCGCCAAATCTTCAGCGGTCAATGCAGATTCGCTGTGATGCGGCAGGTAGCCGACACCGCCATGCAGGTAGCGTTCAGTCTTGATGAACATGATGTCGCTGATTGAAGTGCGGAATTCCCCCAGCATGGCGGCCAGCGCGCTACTGTTGCGCCGGATGCGCTCTTCCTCGTCCCGCACGCGCCCGCCGGCATAGTCTGCAGGATCAATGCGGGCGCTGCCGATACCGGCCACAAGCCAGGCCACCCAGACCGCCAACGGCCACCATCTGCGCGAACGTGGGCGCGGTGTGGTCATAACGGCCTCCGCTCGAAACGAAGCATGGCTTGCCCCAGCAGCGCTGCCGTCCACAATAGGGTCCACGTCGCCAGTGCGGCAAATTCAACGCTGGACAAAGGCCCGATCCCATCCGTGTAACGCAACACCAAATTCAATCGCATGGGATTCGGTATCCAGACCAGCACCGGCCAGCGCGTAGCCCAGCGTACGATATAGTCGGTGCCGAACACCACCAGCAAGGCGACCGTCACTGCCAATGCCCGCGGCAGGTATACGGAGGTCAATATCGCAATGGCGGCGGTCAGCATCAGGGCGGGCGGTTGCAGGACCAACAACTGCACCAGGGTCCTTGAATCATAGCATTCCAGGCGCGGCACCAGCCACCAGACCGGCAGCACGAACAGATAGAAAAACCCGGTACCCACCACGGCCGCTGCCGCCCATTTCGCTCCAACCATCACGTGACGGGCAATCGGGCGAGCCAGCAGGGGATAGAGGGTGCGCTGCTCCATTTCCTGCGGCAATTGGCGCGCCGCCACCAGCAGTGTGACCAGATGGGCAGCCATTACTGTCAGCGTCAACCCCAGATTCAACAGCAACGTGCCGGCCGCCGGCCGCTCCAGCCCCACTACGCGGGCCGCCAGCAACAAGGCCAGCATCGCCCCCATCAAAATCAATACCACGCCCATCTCGCGCCGGCGCACCGCTTCCAGCAGCGTGGCACGGATGATCGGCCCCATACCCCGCCTCATAACGGCCTCCGGCGAAACAGGGCATAGGCGCCCCACCCGTACAGACCACTGTAGACCATGGCGTAGCCGGTCAAGGCCGCCATAACCGGCCACGACAACGGCGACCATATTTCGCTGTGCAGCACCTTGCCGGACAGATCGAACAAGACAAATTGCGGGAGTGCATAGGTCGCCGTATAGAGCAGCAGGCGGCCGGCCGCGTTGGTCAATTCGTAAAGGGTCAACGCCACTTGCCCGATCAGCCCGGAAGCGAAATACAGCAACAAGCCCAGCGTCAGGGCGGCATCGGGCGAGAAAAGAAGCGACAATAGAAATGCGCCGCTGGTCAGCAATCCCATCTGCAAAACCTGCAGATAGATATGCTGGCCTAATAAGCGCCACGCCAAGTCCCCTTCCAAGTACCACATGCCGGGCACATAAATCAGCATGAACAGCGCATAGCAGAAGAGGGCGGCCCCCAGCACACCGAGCCCCTTGCCCAGTACAAAGAGGCCGCGCGGTAGCGGCCGCGCCAGCAACGGGTAAATCGTCCGCTGCTCGAATTCGCGCGGCAACTGGCGCACGGCCAACAAGACAACGGCCAGGGCGGTAAAGGTGCCCATCAACCGCAAAGCCGTTTCCCGGTAGAATTTGACCAAGCCGCCCAAGCCGAAAAAGTCAACGGACGTAGCCAGCCCGATCAGTAATAGGCAGGCCGCCACCAATAGATAGATCTCTTTGCGCCGGATGGCCTCCAGCATCACGCTGCGCGCGATGACCCATAAGGCGCGCCCGCGCTTCATGTAGCCGCGCCCCCGCGTACGGTGGAGATGAAAAAGGACTCCAAACTTTGTTTCCGGCCGACCGCCTGTAGTTCCGCCTGTGTCACTTCGTGGCACAAGCGGCCTTGGTCGATCATGATCACCCGGTTGCAGAGCGATTCCACCTCCGACAACTCGTGCGAGCTGAAAAAGATGGTTCGTCCGGCCTTACGCAATTCCTGCAACAGCGCACGCAAATCGTGCCGGCCCAGCGGGTCCAGCCCAGCCGATACCTCATCGAGAATCAACAGTTTGGGCTCCGCAATCAACGCTTGGGCGATGCCCAGGCGTTGCTGCATCCCCTTTGAGAAGGTGCGCAGCAGCTCTCGTTCGCGCCCACCTAACCCCACCTGCTCAAGCACGATGGGAATGCGGCGTCTCAGGTCGGCTCGGGTCAAGCCGGAGAGCGATCCGTACAGCGTCAGCAATTCGCCGGCACGCATAAAAGGGTAGTAGAGGGCCACTTCCGGCAAATAGCCTACGTGGCGCCGTCCTTCCGGATCGCCCGACGGCGCCCCGTATAAGCGGGTCTCCCCCTGCTCCGGGAAAATGAAGCCCATCAAGGCCTTGATGGTGGTCGATTTTCCGGCCCCGTTGGCGCCGATGAAGCCGACACATTCCCCCTCGGCCACCGTGAAACTGACCTCCTGCACCGCTCGCACCCGTTTGGCGCCACGCCCGTAACTAACGGTCAAGCCCTCCACCTGAATCGGTATACTCATGCGAACCAGTTATCACTACAGCGCAACGCCGTCAAGTGGTGTGCGCCATTTACCCGATCAATCGAATGTCCGGAACCGCTAATGGACGCCGATAAACGCGAATGTGCGCCTGTCATTTTGAGCGGAGCGCAGCGCAGTCGAAAAATCTCGTTTCCACCAGTCCACGCTGAAAGACCCGAGCTGGCGCTCGGGGAGCCCAGGAAGGAAACCAACCAATATCCCTGGGAACACCGAGCTTAGGAACCAGCACCCGCTTGGCGGGATGGATAACTTCCTAATCCGGCGCGCTGCGCGCGCCGATTCGCGGTTGAACGGCTGCATTCCGCCGGTCCCGGATCACACTGGGCATTCATAATTTCAGTACTCAGCCAAATCCAAATCCTCTATGAACCGGAAATGCCGGTTATTGTGCGTGGCCAGCGGCTCGTCCTCTAGCAAAGCGGTTGCTGCTACCAATGCATCGGGAATCATCAACCCATGGCCGGAACGATATCGGCGCAGCAGTTCCGTCGCTTTCACCGAAATAGCCGGGCTCAGATCAAGCAGGGCGAATCGGTCAATA
>SLLF01000114.1 GCA_007134175.1 Kiritimatiellia bacterium
GATTCCGCCGCCATCCGCCATCTGCGGCTGCGCGTAACGCGCGACCGTGGCGAGCGAGACGGCGCTGATGTGAAAGCCGTTCTTTAGATCCTCGATCGCATCGGTATGGAATTCAGGTCCGAGGCAGGTCTTCGGGTTGGCGTAGGCAATGGAGTGGGTCACGCCGGCCACCGGGCCTATTCCCTCGAACAATGCCTTGACCTCGTCCTCCTTGGTTACATCGCAGTAGCGTACTTCCAGCCGGTCCTTGTCTTCCTGGGGCCATTTTTTGTTGCGGTCGAAGAAGATCTTCTTCATCCGTTCGTTTTGCACGGTATAGATCACCCGGCCGCCCCACGCCTCAACGGCCTGTCCGATGGCATACGCTATCGAATCGCAGTCCAGCAACCCCATCACAACATATGTTTTATCCTTTTCGATCATCGTTGCATCTCCTTTTTTTGAGAAGCCAGCTTGCAGGAATGAGCCGGCAAAAGCAATGCTGGATGTCGCGAGGCTTGCACCGCGGGCCGGTGCGCCGCATACTGCCCGGCATGATGTGGTTTTTCTATAACGTCTTATTCGGGGTGGGGTTTGCCCTTTTGTTGCCGCGGTTTCTCTGGCGCATGTGGCGGCGTGGCGGCTACCGTCAACATTTTGGCCAGCGGTTGGCCCGCTACGATGCGGCCACCCGCGCGGCCTTGGCGGACCCGACCCCGGCGGTCTGGATTCATGCGGTCAGCGTGGGGGAGCTCTACGTGGCATTACGGTTGATGGACGCCTGGCGCTGCGGGGGGGGGGCGGCAGTGCGGTTTGTCGTGACGACCACGACATCGACCGCCCACCGTATTGCCCGCCAGCGGTTGACGGCGCCCGATTGCCTGCTCTACTTTCCCGTCGATTTTCCGGTCATCATGCGGCGCGCTTTTCGTATTATCCGTCCCGCAGCGGTTTGTTTGGTGGAATGTGAGTTGTGGCCGAATCTGATCCGCTGCTGCGCGGAACGGTCGTGTCCGTTGGCGCTGGTGAACGGGCGGATTTCGCCCAATTCCTTCGCCGGTTACCGGCTACTGCGATCGTGCACGCGACGCTTATTGCCGTGTTTTGCCTGGTGCGGGGTACAGAGTGAAAGTGATCGGCAACGCCTGGTCCATCTCGGGGCGCACCCTGAGCGGACGGTGGTTACCGGGAGCGTGAAGTACGAGGTTGAACCGCGTGATCCGGCGGCGGAGGAGCGGGTAGGGGCCTGGTTGGCCGTAGCCGGCTTCGGTCCGGAAACCAGCATGGTGTTGGGGGGATCGACGTGGGCAGGCGAAGAATTGGTCCTGGCACGGTGGTATCAGCAGGAACAGCGAAAACGATCAGACCTACGTCTGGTTCTCGTGCCGCGCCATGCGGAACGGGCCAATGAGGTGCAAGCGGAGCTGCAGCGTTTGGGTTTGCAGGTGGCGCGCCGCAGCCAGTGGGACGTTTGGCCCGCCGGTCAGCAGGCAGATGTGTTGTTGATCGATACCACGGGGGAGCTGCGTCACTTCTATGCGCATGCTGATCTAATATTTGTCGGCAAAAGCCTGACCCAGCATGGGGGCCAGAACATGATCGAGCCGGCCGCCTACGGCAAGCCCGTAATTGTTGGACCCAACATGGAAAATTTTGCGCTGTCAATGGAGGAGTTCAAGGCTGTTAATGCCATTGTCCAAGTGTCGTCGGCCATGGAATTGGAACGTGTGCTATCGGAATGGATTGCTGATCCCGGGCGCCGGGAGGCCTTGGGCGCGCGCGCCGCGCAGCACGTAGCACGCAAGGCGGGGGCCATACAGGCCACCTTGGACCAGGTATGGCCGTTGCTCGATTGACTTTTGATTGTGTTGGGCCGCTGCCGCTGGCATAGTCGCCCGCTACGGAAAAAGGAGATAAAGACGCATATGGATTGGCAATCGTTATTTGCAGAACGGATTGGCGGTACGTCGTTTGGGCGGGATACGGCCATCTATAAATTTGAGAAGATCAAGCGGGCCAAGGCGGCAGCGCGCGCGGCGCGACCGACGGTCGATATCCTTGATTTCGGGGTGGGGGAACCCGACCAGATGGCTCCGGCCGCGATCCGGGAAGCCCTGAAGGTGGCCGTCGACGATCCGGCCAACCGCGGTTACGCGGATAACGGGATACCCGCTTTTCAGGAGGCGGCGGCGCGCTACATGGCTGATTTCTTTGGCGTTGACGGGCTGGATCCTGCGACAGAGATCAACCACTGCATCGGTGCCAAGCCTGCGCTGGCGATGTTGCCGCTGGCCTTCATAAATCCGGGCGATCTGTTGATTTCAACAGTGCCCGGATATCCGGTGCTGGGTACCCATACGGCTTACATCGGTGGCGAGGTGTTTTCTCTGCCGCTGGAACGGGAGAACGATTTCCTCCCGGATCTTACGGCCATTCCTGCTGCTGTTGCCGAACGCGCCAAACTGTTTTACGTGAACTACCCCAACAATCCTACCGGGGCGGCACCGACCGTCGAATTTTTTGACGAGCTGATTGCGTTTGCCCGGAAACACCAGCTGTTGATTGTGCAGGATGCCGCTTACGCCACGCTGGTATACGACCGGCCGCGTTGCTCGATTTTGAGCCGGCCCGGCGGCAAGCAATGTGCATTGGAAATACATTCGATGAGCAAGAGCTACAACATGACCGGTTGGCGGTTGGGCTTCGTGGCCGGCGCCGCGCCGCTGGTCAAGGCCTTCGCCACCATCAAGGACAACGTCGATTCAGGCCAGTTCAAGGCGATCCAGCACGCCGCCTGCGCCGGCATTGCCGACCTCGAGCTGGCCGAATCGATTCGCGCCCATTATCAGCGGCGTCTGACGCGAATGGTGGAGGTGTTGCAGTCTGTAGGTTTTGATGCGCAACTGCCCGGTGGAACCTTTTTCCTTTATGTGCCGGCCCCGACCGGAGCGGATGGCGTTCGCTTTGCCAATGCTGAGGAAGCCTCCCAGTATTTGATCAAGGAAGCGTCGGTATCCACGGTTCCGTGGGACGAGGCCGGTGCGTTTCTCCGTTTTTCCGCCACGTTCGAATCGGAGAGTGACGCGGATGACGAACGGGTGCTGACCCGTTTGCAGGAACGACTGGAGCGTTGTCGCTTACAGTTTGGACAGTGAAACCGGTGCTTGCAAGTATTTTGCCAGCGCCTCGGGAACAAAACAATGCAGAGCGCCGATGGGCGCTTTATGGAGTGTGACATGAAAAAGAGATGGTTGGTCGTCAATGGTTGGATGATGGGATTATGCCTGCTGGTGACGGGCTGCATGGAAAGCGTTACCGTGGTGCAAGTGCGCAAGGATGGCAGTGGCGCGCTTCATATCCGCGACTTTATTTCCGACCAGGCGCTGGGCATGATGCAGGGATTCGAGGAGATGGCCGCCCTGGCTGATGCGGAGGGACAATCGGCAGAGGTACCGGGTTGGGATCAATTGACCCCGTTGCAGCAGAACATGCTGTCGACCCGGGTCAACGAGTTCGGCGCCCAGGCGCGTCTGGTTTCGGTGGAGGCCGTGACCAACGAAAAAGGGTGGAAGGGGTATCGGGCGCGGCTGGCGTTCGACGATATTAATGCCCTCAATCTGGCGACGGCCTTGGAAGACGACGCCGGTCCGGCGTACCAACTGGCGTTTACCCCGGGTGATGTAGCGGAATTGCGCATCATGCCGCAAACGGGGGCGGCTGAGGACGTGCCGGACACGTTGGATCTCGAAACGGCAGAAGCCGAGCTGGGCGGAATGATGGAAGGGATGAATGAGGCGATGCTGGACATGTTTCGCCCCATGTTTGCCGGTATGCGAATGAGTCTGTTCGTTGAGGTGGAGGGGGAGATCGTGGAAACGAACGCCGCCCACCAATCTGCGGCGCGACCGAATCGGATCGCCCTGTTGGATGTGGACTTCGACCAGGTCCTGTCTCACCCTGAAGCCTTGGCGCACATGGCCAACAATCAAGCCGGGGGCTTGAAGGAACTGCAAGCCCTGGGCATCACGGGTGTATTAGCGGAAGATCCGGACCAGACCGTTACGATAAAATTTCAGTAGGATTCGCTACCGCGTATTGGGCGGGGATTTGAGCAGTCGGTCAATGACCACAAACGCCAGGGCGGCCCTTTCGTTGCGGGAATAGGTGGATTCCAGCCTATCCAGTTCCCCTTGCAGGCGGGGTCCGGTGGTGGGATCGCCGAACACCAGCTCGTGGGCCGTCGTGATTTGCTGCTGGTTAAAACAGTAGACCGACGGGCCGCCGGTTAGGTCTATTGGTTCCAATGCCATGGGGGGTTAAACGGCAAAACTGGAACCACAGCCGCAGGATTTGACTGCAACCGGACTCAGAAAGCGAAAACCGGATCGGATGAGATCGTCCGAATAATCGATTTTCAGCCCATCCATGAACATGGAAATGCCGGCCGTGGCCACAATCCGAACAGCGCCCTCGGCATAGAGCGTCTCGTCATCGTCTTTAGATTGATCATCGATAGCGGCCTTGTACGTCATGCCTGAACAACCGCCCGGCACGACATCGATGCGAAGAAAGCGGCCCGCTCCCAGCCCCAATTTCAGCAGCTGCTCATGCGCCTTTGGTGTGATTTCAATTGCCATATTTTTCTCCCTTGAAAGCGAAACGTGTAACCATCATATACCGGTCACGCATAAAGTGTGTATATCGTTATCAGGATATCCCTTAGTCGCAGGGATGTCAAGCGGCTGATCCAGCCCCTAATCCGTAAATAAGGTCCTGGGCGGGGGGGGGCGGTTGACGATAACGGGCGATAGCGGATCACGAGTAGAATGCGTGTAATCGTCCACCGTTATCGTCGTACGCTATCGTTGACCGAATATCCGCGGGAAGGTCGTGTGTCGGGGCGGTGGGTGCTTAAGCTAGCGCCCGGGCAAGATCACGCTCATAGCCGCAGTGCACATCGCGAGCACGTTGGCTTTGCGCGCCCATGCGCATGGACATCCGGCGCGAATGCGAGATCACGCGTCCGGCGACCTGAAGCAGGCGCATGCGGAAGGTGTGCGGTCGCGCCCTGATGAAGTCCGGCAGTCCTATCTTGGCCATCGCCACCTTCAGGTTGAAGGCCAGCACATTGAACCGATACCAGGCGGCATTGGCGGATTCGACTGGCTCGGTCTCGTTTCTTTGTCATAATAGTCGCTATTGAATACAGACCGCGCAAGATCAACCCTTTTCTTCACCAGCCATTCTCATTATGGCCTCCGGTTCTCGCTCACGGCTCAGCGGGACGCTTCGCCCTACCTTATTTCCAAGGAAATTTTCAGGGGCGACAGGTAGGGCGAACCCTCCGGGTGAGCCGCAGAGGCCAAAATGAGAATGCTGTTTTCTTCACTTTATGGGTATTTTATCGCATCTCCCGAAAATCGCGCAGTTTCGTAGTAAAAACCCGATCTCCCGGCGAAAAGGGCTCCCTTATTTACGGATTAGGGCCAGCGGCGGAGAATCGCCGCTGGGTTTCAGGTTGAAATGAGATCCCTCGACAAGCTCGGGATGACCAAACGAAGAGGAAACGGTGGATCCCGTTCCGTCATTCCGAGCGAAGTCGAATCTCCTTTTGGGCGACGCGCCGTTGACACCCGTCACCTGACACCCGTTCTCTCAGACAAGTCTGGCCTGTGACCGTTGTCACAGTTTGCGAGGGGGTGAGAGAACGGACGACGCTTACGTGGACGCTTATGGTGGACGAAAGGAACGTGCCGTCGTCCGTAAGGGTGGCCGTACGCGTCCACCGGATCTCCATATTCTCTCAGACAAGGATGGACCAATGCGATAAGACCAGCCTATATATGGTTGTGCAAACCCGGAGTGAGTGAGATATGAAAGGCTACTATGAAAATTTACTCTTGTAATATTAGATGTTTCGGAGCCAAGGATGGTGACAACGACTGGATTCACCGGAAGGATTTGTGTATCGATGTTATCCGCGCACAGGAAGCGGATATCATCTGTTTCCAGGAGATGCGGGCCCCTCAGTTTGCCGACGTGGCACCTGCGTTCCCGGAATTCGCTATTTATTCGCTGGTTGACGAGCCGCAGGGACGGCACCCGCAGAACGCGATTTTTTATCGTTCGGATCGCTATGATCTGATTTCTGCCGGTGGCTACTGGCTGTCGGAAACCCCGCATGTCCCCGGCAGCAAGTCATGGCAAAGCTGCTGCGTGCGGCTGGCGAACTGGGTGCGCTTGGAGGCTCGGGACACCCGGGCGGAATTCAGGGTGGTCAATACCCATCTTGACCATCGCAGCCAGGAGGCCCGTGAGAACCAGGCGGCTATGATTGTCGAGGATGCACAGGCCTATGCTGATGATTACCCGCAGCTGCTGACTGGAGATATGAATTGTGACGCCGGAAACCAGGCCATCGAAGTATTTAGGAGCGGTGGTTGGCAGGACACCTACGGCCAGGTCCACGGCCACGAAGAGCCCGGCTATACGCATCATGGATTCGAGGGCGACCAGCACGTGTCCAGCGTGGGTCGGATCGACTGGATATTCGGTCGCGGGAATCTGATGGCCAGTGGAGCGGAGGTAATTCGTGATGCCCGCGACGGCCGCTACCCCAGCGACCACTATTTCATCAATGCCGTCGTTGAGATCGGCTGTCAAAAGAAATAGGCGCGAAAGGGGGCAGCCTTAACCCATGGCACGGAACGTATTGATTATCGGTGGAACCCGGTTTCTGGGCGCAACGGTTACCCGTGTGTTCGTCGAGCAGGGGGATCGGGTATGGCTGATGAATCGGGGATCCCGCGCCGTACCCTGTGACGGAGTGGAGAACGCAGTCTGCGACAAAAGCAATCGTACGGCGTTCGCGGAGTTGCTTAGGCGGC
>SLLF01000124.1 GCA_007134175.1 Kiritimatiellia bacterium
CCATTAATGCTGCCGCCACCTAGCTCCAGATCGGCATGCAACGCCAGCACCGAGCCTTCGTGGTCAAACGATTGGATCGTGATATTCGTTGAGGCCACGTAGTGGACCAGCACCTGTTCACGAGTGACGCCCTCCAGAAACATCGCGCCGTTCTGTAGTGTTACCGCTTCTTCGCCGACCACGTTAATCAACACGGTGGACTCTTCGGGGGCCGTGAGATAGATGGCCTGGCTGCTGATATTCCAATCACCCACCTCCACTACGAACACATTGAGGTTCTCGTCTGCGCCCTCCAAGTGCAGTTGCCCCTCTGGCGTGCGATCCTGCCTGATCACGCCCTGCTCCGTGAAATCGGCTAATTCAATGCTGCGCACCAACAGCCGGTCATAAATATCGTCATAGGACAACCCGCTACCGTCGTAAGGAACATTCCCCACCGCATTGAAGGTGACCGGGCTCTGTTTGCGCATGATGTTGCCATTGATCATATAACGCTTCTCGCCGAAACGTTCCCCTCCGTAGACGATGTTGCCGTTTACGCCCCATTGGCCGTCGAACAGGTCACCGCCCACGATGAGGCTGTCCACCGATGCCCCATGGTAGACCGGCATCGGATGCCCTACCCCAATACCGCCCTCGGCTACGCTGTAGCCGCCGGCAAAGGAGGCGGTGCCCCCGACGACCAGGCGCCCCTCCGTGTCACCGCCGCCACCGTTTACGTCTAGATCGCCGAAAATAAAGGCGTTGAACAGTCCGGCCAAACCGAACACATCGCATTCATCCCACGGATCAAGCGTGCCGGGTTGGAATACTCCATCCTTAATCAGTTCGATGGACGCCTCACTGGCAATCAAACCGGCGTCAATATCACGCCGGTGCTGGCCGGGAGCGAGCGTGATCGGCCCGGTCA
Source organism: Kiritimatiellia bacterium (assembly GCA_007134175.1). GTDB lineage: Bacteria > Verrucomicrobiota > Kiritimatiellia > SLAD01 > SLAD01 > SLLF01. Next base: position 911 of record SLLF01000124.1, read on the forward strand.
GGCCAGTCACTGGATCCGCATCGCTGTCCTGTTCTGGATCGGCACCGGCATGGGGCACGGTAAAGACATAACCGCCCGGACGCACGAACTCGATTTCATATACGCCGTCTACCAGTTTGGTGAACAGGTAGAACCCTTCGCTGTCGGTTGTGGTGACCCGTAATTCTTCGCCGGTTTCAGACAGCAGGCGCACGGTTACGCCGGCTACACCGGGCTCATCCGGGTCTTGAATTCCGTCGCCGTTTGCATCCAGCCAGACAAAGTCGCCAATCGAGCCCAGTTGCGGTTGCGGCTTCCACGTAATCGTCTCGTGATCGTCAGCGCTCACTTGTTGCCCGTGGACGTCTTGACCATGCACCGTGGCGACATTGACCACCTGGCGCGCCTTGATGTCGGTCTCGGCAATCGTATAGACGCCGCTGAACGTTGTGCTGTCGCTTTCGCCGACTTCCAGTGAGGTCAGCGGCCCACCCTGCACGGTGATCAACGGATCATCGATCGTAATACTATGCAGTTCCACATCCCCGATGTTTTTTACCGTGAACGAGTATTCAATTTCCTGTCCGACCGAATGATAGGTCTGGGGATCAGCGGTCTTCGTCAGTTTGATCGCCGGGTTGCCCTCGATCTCGCGGTTTTCCACCACATGCAGGTATTGCTTGGCCACGCCATCGTAGTTGGCTGTGGCGTAGCCGTCGCCGATCATATAAAGACCGGTCCCTGCTTGGTCGAACCAGCCGACCGGCAGATCCAGCTCCTCTACCGTGTACTGACCGCCGGGTGCCACTTGCAGGCCGTTGCTGCCGCCGTTGTGGTTCTGGTAAACCATCTGCCATTTGCCCTGTTCGTCGTATGTTCCGGTCGCGGTGCCTTTATCGCTGGTGGCCAGCAGGGTGTAGCCTTCCGGTAAATCGGCCGGCGGTTCCGCCAGCAGTTCGCCGTCCTTGTCCAGCCACACTTTTTCGAAGAACAGGTAATAGGTGCACCGTGCCGAACCTGCCGAGGCCGTGGCCGTGCGGCCTTGCAGGTGCCAGACCAGATTGCCACCGTCAAAAACGACTTGCATGGCGGAATCCGGCCAGAAATCGGAGCGGCCGGGCTCGAATCCGGTGATCGGATCTGATTGCGCGTTGCCGCCCACAAACTGATTGTTGACGCCCAAATCCACCGTAACCTTCGCATCATTTTCGTTGAGGTAGCCAAAATGGGCGGTGTACGTGCCGTCGCCGTTGGCCACCACGCACTCCAGGATCGGGCGTATACGCAACAGCACCACTTCGCGTTCGATGCGTTCGCTATCGTCGTCGGTGACCACGGTTCCGGTCTCATCCTCGCCGGTTACCGTTGCGGTATTATCAATATGATCCACTTCCAGGTCAGCGGCGGTGATGGTGTAGGTCGCGCTCGCCGTCCCGCTTTGTCCCGGTGCCAGCGTTGCAGGATCAACGACCAAGCCGCTCACGCCCAGTTGCCCGTCTTCGATGGTTAGATTGGAAAGTTCCACGTTGCCGGTATTTTTAACTGTAAACAGGTAAGTGATCGTTTCACCCACCGAACTGTAGGTCTGCGGATCCGCCCACTTGGTAAGCTGGATGGCGGGATTGGTGGGTTCCACGGTATCGCAGGTGCTCGAGGGACCGCACAAAATACCGTAGCCCTCGCGGGGGCCCGCCTTCACGGCCACCGTAATTGGACCGGCCGCGTAGAGGTCGTTGACGGTGAAATAGTACTTGCGGGTCTGGTCGTCGTTGAATCCTAAATCGAATTTAAGACCGTAAATTCCCGTGGTCGGGTCGCCACTAGGAGCAGCCGGGAAGTTACTGGGTTCGGGTTTACCGGCCTTGGAGAGATGTTGCACATCGGGAAAGTCGCCGGTCCAGATACCCGCATCCAGAATAAGAATGTCCGGACAGTGCAACGCGAAGTTCAAATGGCTGATGGCTGGTCTCTCACCGGACGCCACTTGGTAATACCAGGTCGAAGTCCCGGCGGCTTCGTCGTATTCCACCCCCACGAAGTCCATGGTGTGCGTGGCCACCGGTGTCTGATGGCCGGCCTCAATGGTGATCGATCCTTCAGGACACTCCAGCACCACTGCCCCAAACGCAGTTGAAATAAGTCCGACCAACGCCAACAAACTAATCATACGTTTCATTATTCTCTCCTCGGCTTCAATCAATGATCAACCAACCCACCTTTATAATTAAATATTCTACGCTCTTCGCGGTCAGGGACAGTCACCTGCAATCAATTTCATGTACAGCACGTGTTGTGCCAACACTTGCAACAGGTGGATACCATAGTCATAATATACTCACAGTAAGACAATTATAATATTACGAATAATCAACAGCGTTCTTTTGCACGGGGGCCGAGTGGTCACTTTGTCCATCACGGGGACAGACTGTCCGGATTTTGCGATGCAGCGTCTTGGCAGCAACGCCCAGAACGCGTGCGGCGGCGGCGACGTTCCCTGCGCAGGCATCGAGGGTTTGCCTGATGGCCTGGGCTTCGATTTCGGCCAACGCGCGTCCGGCCAGCGAGGCGGTCGGCGCAGCCGTCAGCGGGGGGGCTAGCTGAAGGTCTGCAACGCCCAGTAACGGCTGCGGCGCAAAGGTAACCGCCCTTTCAAGAACACTTTGCAGCTCCCGAACATTGCCGGGCCAGGCATACTGGGCCAGCGTCGCCATGGCCTTCTTATCCAGTGAAACGGGCTCGCCGGAGGGGTGTCTCGATTTCTTGAGGAAATGTGAAACCAGTTCAGGCAATTCATCGATACGCTCCCGCAGCGGGGGAAGGTGCAGCCTTAAGACCGACACCCGGTAATAGAGATCCTCGCGAAATTCGGCGCGGCGGCAAAGGTCCTCAAGATGCTGGTTGGTCGCCGTGATCAAGCGCGCTGCCACCCGGTGGGTCGTGTTACCGCCAACCCGCTCAAATTCACGTTCCTGCAGCGCTCGTAACACCTTGGGCTGTACGCTCAGCGGCAGATCGGCGATTTCATCCAGAAAGAGGGATCCGGCACCCGCAATCTCCAATTTACCTGGTCGCTCGCGCAAAGCACCGGTGTAGGCACCTTTTTCGTGCCCGAAAAGCTCCGAATCGATCAATTCGCGCGGCAACGCGGCACAACTGATCGTCACAAAGGGTTGTGCCGCACGATGGCTCATACCATGCAGCATTCTGGCCATCAGCGATTTTCCGGTGCCGGTCTCCCCGGTAATCAACACGGTGGCATCAGATTGCGCGATCCGGTGCGCGGTCGCCAACACCTTGCGAGAAACGGCAGATGACCCGATCCATTCACGCTCCAACGCGGATGAACCCAAAGCTTCGCGCAAACCCGCATTCTCGGTCCGCTCCCTGTAGGCCCGGATGGCCTGACGTGTCACTAAATACACTTCTTCGGTGTCAAGAGGTTTGAGCAAATAGTGATAGGCACCAGCCTGCATAGCCTCCACGGCATGCTGCGCTTTCTGTTCACCGGTGATCATGACAACCGGCCGATCGAAGCCATTCGCTCGCAGTTGCCGCAAACACTCAATTCCGTTTTGATCCGGCATCCAGAGGTCGAGCAGCACGGCATCGATGTCGGCGGCCACCGATTGGTGCAATTCCGCGCAGGTCTTGACCGGCTGTACCTCCACGTCGTGTTGATTGAGGGCTTGCTGAACCACCCGACGGGTCACCGGGTCGTCATCGGCCACGATCACCCGGAAAGTCCGGTCGGCTTGTGCCGCGTCATTGCGTCCCTTGGTTAGCATGCAGGCCGTCCCCCCCGTTCACACCCAAAATTCCGCTTTCGTGCAGCATTGCTACCAAACTTCGGCGACTTTGTCGAGAAACGCCGCGTCATGAAAGAAAAGTACTACAAATGCGGCTGGACGAAGTTATTAACGGCGGTATGCTCTGGTCATGCGACGAATCTGGACAACAACGACGGCAAGAGGCGTGGCATTGACCAGCGCCCTGATCTTGGCGGGATGCGGGCGTACGGTCCTGCAGCCAGCGGCAGAAGACGGTCAACAGGTTTACTATGGAGAAACCTCCCGCATACGCAGCCTTGATCCAGCCCGGGCCGGTGACGTGGCATCCGCCATGGCGGTGGGCAAGATATATGAAACGCTGCTGGAGTACCATTACCTGGACCGTCCCTACCGCGTCGTACCCGCCCTAGCCGCCGATTTGCCCACGGTCTCGGATGACGGACTGACATATACTGTCCGCATTCGCGCGGGGGTTTATTTTCAGGATGACCCGTGCTTCACCGCGACGAATGGGCGTGGCCGGGAGGTGACTGCTGAGGATTTTATTTTCGCGATCAAGCGCGTGGCCGACGTCAACACCGCCTCGACAGGCTTCTGGGCTTTCAATAACCGTATCGTCGGACTGGACGAATTCCGTGAGGCATCCACTTCAGGGGAACCTGTCGATTACGACCTGGAAATCGACGGCTTGCGGGCGATCGACCGCTACACCCTGCAAATCACATTGAAGCGACCTTTCCCGCAACTACTCTGGATATTAACGATGCACTATGCCGCCGCCGTGCCGCGGGAGGCGGTGGAGTATTACGGCGCGGAGTTCAGGCGCCGACCTGTCGGCACCGGTCCTTTTATTCTAGAGGACTGGCAGCCCAACTACCGTATTTCCTTCGTGCGCAACCCCAAATGGGCCGAAACCGGGCGGATTGAACGATATCCGACCACGGGCGCGCCCGGCGACGAAGAAGCCGGCCTGCTGGCGGATGCGGGCCAATCCATTCCGTTTATCGACCGCATTGTCCAATTCGTCGTCGGCGACCCGTCCACCCAGTGGCTGATGTTCTTGCGCGGCCAGTTCGAGGCGTCCGGCATCGCGCGCGACAACTGGGACGCCGTCTTTACTGACGACCGCACGCTGACGCCCGAACTGGAGGCATTGGGTATTGTTATGACCCAGTCCCCGACCATGACGGTTTTTTATTATGGCTTCAATATGTGGGATTCGGTTGTGGGGCAAACCGCTGACCCCGAGCAGGCGGCCCGCAACCGGGCGCTGCGCCAAGCCTTGACATCGGCCTTCAACACGGATGAGTGGATACGCTTTCATCATCACCGCGTCCGTCGCCCAACCTCCCCTATCCCGCCCGGCGTGGCGGGCTATAAAGAACGGGCTGAGTGCTTTCCTTTCGACTTTGAAAAGGCGCGCATCTTGCTGGAAAAAGCTGGCTATCCAGGAGGGCGCGACCCGGCCACGGGGCGGCGACTGCAACTGGAGCTGGAGCTCGGCTCGGCCGACAACCCCGACCTGCGGCACGCCACGGAGCTGTTTGTCGATTTCATGGACCGCATTGGTGTCGTAATTGTGCCTAGCTATAATAACTGGCCGACATTCCTGGAGAAGATCCGCCGCGGCCAGGCCCAGATGTTCAGTATTGGCTGGGTGGCCGACTATCCCGACGCGGAGAATTTCCTACAGCTCTTCTACGGTCCCAACGTCTCGCCCGGCCCCAACCACGCTAAATACCAGAACCTGGAATTCGACGCGCTGTACGAGCAGGCGCGCGTGCTGCACGATTCACCGGAGCGCACGGCGCTCTACCAGCAGATGGCCGACATCGTCATGGAGGACGCGCCCTGGCTACTGCAATCGCAGCCGGTGGCGTACCATTTGCGCCACCACTGGCTGCTCAACCACAAACGCCACGACTTTCCCTATGGTATGACCAAATACCTGCGCGTTAATACCGCTGCCCGCCAAGCCTGGCGGGCCACCTACGGACGCTGATCGCACCCCCACACACCCACACCGATAGGCCCATCTTCTACAGTTTCAATGCGTAATTTTCTCAGGAAAGTCGATTTTGATGGGGTTTTTGCGCTTTGGACTTCGGTGATTTCAAAATGTGTTGGCAAATAATTCGCGA
>SLLF01000321.1 GCA_007134175.1 Kiritimatiellia bacterium
CAGAAAGGCCGTAACGGATAGTCCATTCAAGTCAGCGACGCATCGATTATAGGGCAGTATCCGCAATTGACTGGCAGGGAAAAATACGGACAAAAACCAGTTAAACTCTTCTTCTCCAGTTGATTGCGGATTATCAGATCGTCGTTGGCGGGCAACACGGGCCGCACTGGCAGAGCGGTGATGGCCATCGGCCACATAGGCTATCTTGACCGCTGACAACCCATCTAGAATAGTTTTATTATCGACAACTTCCCAAATCTCGTGTTGTACCCCGCCGGGGGCGGTGAAGCGGTAGAGCGGGGGGGATTTTTGTGCGGCGGCAATGGCGTTAGCCAAAGCCGACTGGTCTCGATAGGTGAGAAAAACCGGCCCGGTGTTGGCGTTCAAAGTGTCGACATGCCGCGTGCGGTCATCTTCTGTGACCTGCCGGGTTTTTTCGTGCCGCTTGATTAAGCCTTGATCGTAATCATTTATATGGCTGACGGTTACGACGCCGGTCTGCTGGTGATCGCCCTGCTGCAAGCGGTAAAGGTAAAGGGCTGGGCTGGGTGCTGGTTCCAGGTAGCCGGTCGCTTTGAATGCGGCATAGTTTTGCGCGGCGCGTTGATACACCGCCGCCGCATAGGGATCCTCTGTGGGCGGGCCTTCGGCATCGGAACGGACGATACGTAAGAATGACCAAGGGTTGCCCGCGATCAACGCCCGCGCTTCCTCCGTGTCGACCACGTCATAAGGTGGACTGGCCACCTTCTCGGCTCGATCAGCCGGGGGGCGAACGGCAATGAAGGGTTTAACTCGCATATTGCTTCCTCTCGTTAACACGACCATCGCTGCCGACGGTTTGACCGGAGCAGGCCGCTATTCGGATCTCATATTGACATCCATCTTTACGATTTACTACCATGGGGGCGTTTGCTAATACAAGTCTGGCCAATGCGCGCATTAGGGTCCTGCCTTTCAACGGATACTAGGCAAGCGAGCGGTTCGGGCATTATCCCCACCTAAACCAATTAAGGAGTTAACAATGATTCTTACCTTCGGCGAAATAATGTTGCGGGTATCCACCCCTGATCGGTTGCGTTTGCGGCAGTGCGTGCCGGGTGCCATGGATATGACCTTCGGTGGCGGCGAGGCCAATGTTGCGGTGTCGTTGGCTCATTTGGGCAACGACGTGGCCTTTATGACGGCGTTGCCGGATAACGCCATTACCGAATGCTGTCTGGCCGACCTGCGCCGCTACGGCGTGGCGACGGACCGCATTCGCATTCATGAGCTGGGGCGCTTTGGCATCTATTTTGTTGAGACGGGTTCGAATCAACGACCGTCCGTAGTGGTGTATGACCGTGCCCACAGCACCATTTCACAATTGGCAGCGGCGGAATACGATTTTGCCGCCGCCCTGGAAGGGGTGACTTGGGTACATACCACCGGCATTACCCCTTCACTGAGCCAGGCGGCGTTCGATGCGACGCTGGCCTTGGTGAAAACCGCCCAGGACCGGGATATCCCGGTGTCTCTCGACCTGAACTTTCGCAAGAAACTATGGCGTTGGCAGCCCGGCACGAATCCACGCGATCTGGCGGAGCAGTCTATGCGCCAGATCCTGCCGCACGTGTCGCTAGTAATCGGGAATGAGGAAGATGCGTCCGATGTACTCGGCATAGCAGCGAAAGACACATCCGTAGACGCCGGCCAGATCAATGCGGACGCCTACCGGGAAGTGGCGCGGGAAATTGCCCGCCAGTTCCCTGCCGTCAAACATGTGGCCATTACGCTCCGCGAAAGCATTTCCGCCGATCACAATAACTGGGGCGCCATGCTTTATCAGACCGCAGACGACCAGGCCTACTTGGCACCACTTGACGCCAACGGTGCCTATCGCCCATACGAAATTCGCAACATTGTCGATCGCGTAGGCGGCGGGGACTCTTTCGGCGCCGGCTTGATCCACGCCCTGCGCTCCAAGGCGTACAGCGCCCCCGAGTTGGCCATCCGTTTCGCAGTAGCCGCGAGTGCGCTCAAGCATACCATCAAAGGGGACTTCAATCTCAGCTCGGAGAAAGAGGTTGATGCATTGCTGCATGGCAGCGGATCCGGTCGGGTGCAGCGCTAAGCGGTTCACTTGCGCCGGGACCCGTTTGCATTTAGTGTGTTGGGCCTGACCTATGAATACGACAAATACACTGCCGACACTGGCGGCGGCTGAAGCCGCGCTTGTGGACGATCTGGCCATGTTCGAGGACTGGAATGATCGTTATGAGTATATAATCGGCCTCGGCCGTGATCTGCCGCCCTACCCGGACGAGCTGCGCACGGAAGACCGGGAAGTGCACGGTTGCCAATCCCAGGTCTGGCTGGACGCCCGCCATGAAGGCGGGCGCTGCTTCTTCCAGGCCGACAGTAACGCGCTGATCACCAAGGGGCTGGTCGCGCTGCTGGTCAATCTTTACAACGGTCGCCCCGCAGTGGAAATCAAGGAGGCCTCGCTGGATTTTCTGCGCGGAACCGGCTTGGCGGCGCACCTGACACCTAGTCGAGTGAATGGGCTTCAGGCCATTTTTAAACGGATCAAGCAGCACGCGGCTGTTAACTCATAATAACCAAACAATAAGGAGCAAATCATGAGGAATCTTGTGCAGACAACGCTTAGCCGACGCCATTTCTTGAAAACCGGCTTATGTGCCACCGCTGGTGGCCTGCTGGTCGGCTGTGCGGGCGGAAAGCCAGCCCAAGCTGCCCGTAAAACCGCGGCGGCTGTCTCTTTACCCGCTGGAACACTGGCTTTGCCGGATCTGGCTTACCCGTATGATGCCTTGGAGCCGACAATTGATGCGCTTACGATGGAGATTCATCACAGCCGTCATCATGCGGCCTACACCAATAACATGACCCGCGCCTTGGAGGCGCATCCCGCCTACGCAGCCCAGCCGCTTGAGCAGCTATTGCAGGATATTCCCGCGCTGCCGGCGGAACTGCAAACGACCATCCGCAACAACGGCGGTGGCCACTGGAACCATGATTTGTTCTGGCGCATCATGTCGCCGGATGGCGGCGGTCAACCGAGCGGGGAACTGGCGGCGGCTATCGACGACGCCTTTGGTGATTTTAACACCTTCAAGTCGCAATTTAATCAGGCTGGATTGACGCGGTTCGGATCGGGCTGGGCCTGGTTGCTGGTGACGGAGAATGGCGGGTTGGCCGTCTCCTCCACGCCCAACCAGGACAACCCGCTGATGCACGGGCTGGTGGGAAAAACGGGTCAGCCTATTCTCGGCAACGACGTCTGGGAACATGCGTACTACTTGCAGTATCAGAACCGGCGGGGTGATTATCTTGCCGCTTGGTGGGATGTGGTAAATTGGGCCGAGGTACAGTCTCTTTACGCGGCGGCGGTGGCCGCCACACGTTAACGGTACGTAAGCGCTGCCCGGCAGAGGAGCGAAGATGGCAGCAGGCTTGGTTATCGTCCCAACCTACAATGAGCGCGAGAACGTGGCGGCGTTGAGTCGCGATGTGCTGGCGGCCTCGGCCGAAGTGGAGTTGCTTTTCGTGGACGACGCCTCGCCGGACAGGACGGGCGAGTTGCTGGACCAATTGGCCGAGCAGGAGCCGCGCCTCGCTGTACTGCATCGACCGCAGAAACAAGGACTGGGTCGGGCCTATATCGCCGGCTTTCAGTGGGCGCTGGAACGCACTTATGATTTTATTTTCGAAATGGACGCCGATTTCTCGCACGATCCGCAGGATGTGCCTAAACTGCTGGCTGCGGCGCGTGAGTCCGATGTGGTGCTGGGATCGCGCTATGTGAATGGTCTGCGCGTGATTAACTGGCCGTTGCGACGCCTGATATTGAGCCGGATGGCCGGTTACTACGTCAAGTGGATTACCGGCATGCCGTTTACCGATCCTACGAGCGGATTCCGTTGTTATCGGCGGGCCGTGCTGGAATCACTGGATCTGGAACGAATCGGGTCTAGCGGCTATTCGTTTCAGATCGAGATGGTGCACGCTGCCTGGCGGGCGGGATTCGCGGTGGCGGAATGGCCGATCACCTTCGAGGAAAGGCATTCGGGTGCATCCAAGATGGGGGCCGGAATTGTGCGGGAAGCCCTGTGGCGTGTCTGGAACTGCTGGTTTCAGGCTGGGTGTCGGCGCCGCCCCGGATTGCCGCATCCACGCAGCATCCGGGCATCGTAATATCGCCCCCCTATCCCGTAGGAGTGTTACATGAACCTGATTTTAATTGCCCCTGGGGAAGTTACCGCGCACGGCGCAGTGGAATTACGCAACCGGCGCGCCCGGCACGTGCGAACGGTACTGGGTGGACGCGTCGGTCAATCGCTGCGAGTGGGCCTAATCAATGGAGCGCTGGGTACCGGCATGGTCAAAGCCGTGACGGAAGATACGGTGACGCTGCGTTGCGTGTTCAACAAGGCCGTGCCGCCAATCCCTCCGGTCGGCATCCTGTTGGCCTTGCCACGGCCCAAGGTGATGAAGCGGCTGTGGGCACCGTTGGCGTCATTGGGCGTGGGCCGGATTTATCTGACCAATGCCCGCCGCGTGGAGCGCTTCTATTTCGATACCCACACGTTGCAACCCGAATTTTATGAGCCCCAGCTGCTGTTGGGGTTGGAGCAGGCAGGGGATACCCGGCTGCCACAGGTAACGATTCACCGCCGTTTGGAAAAATTATTGGCGGAGGCGCTCCCTGCGCCCGCGCCTGATGAACACCGGTGGGTGGCGCATCCGGCCGGCGAGCAGCATATCGGCGACCTGCCCCGCAAGGGAGCACCACCGCAGCGCATCTGCCTGGCCGTTGGCCCCGAGGGCGGCTGGTCCGCCCGCGAACTGCAGTTGCTGGCGGACAGCGGCTTCACTCCCGTTACCATCGGGCCCCGTATATTGCGCACGGATATCGCTTGCATCGCCTTGCTGGGCCTCGCCCACGAATGGTTGCATGCGGCTACTGCGTTGTATCGCCCGGCGCATCCTGGATAAAGGTCTCTTTGGCGGTCCCGCCAGCCAGCGGATGGGGATAGTCCAGAGTGAAATGGAGGCCGCGGCTTTCGCGGCGCTGTTGCGCGCAGCGCACGACCAGCTCGGCTACCACCGCGATGTTGCGTAGCTCCAGCACGTCGGGTGTAATGAGGTAATCGAGATAATACTGGCGGATTTCCCGGCGGATGTTTTGGATGCGCCGCGCCGCACGTTCGAGTCGCTTGTTGGTGCGTACAATACCGACATAGTCCCACATGCAGGTGCGGACTTCATCCCAGTTATGTTCCACCACGACCGCTTCATCACTGGGCACGGCGTCGCCGGAACGCCAGGCGGGAATAGTCACGGTGTTCCCATCGTGGCGCTCTGCTGACTCGGCGCTAAGCCGGTCGGCGGTGGCCCGGGCGCAAACCAGTGCTTCCAGCAGCGAGTTGCTGGCTAGGCGGTTGGCGCCGTGCATGCCGGTGCAGGCGGTTTCACCGCAACACTGCAGTCCGGGCAGCGCGGTCATCCCGTCCACCGCCGCCTCCACGCCGCCGCAAAGATAATGGGCCGCCGGCACGACGGGAATGGGATCCATGGCCATGTCGATGCCCAACGATAAACATGTCTCGTAGATGTTGGGGAAACGTTTGGTCAGGAAACCTTTGGAGCGATGGGTGATGTCAAGAAATACGCACCGATCGCCCCGGATCTTCATTTCCTGATCGATCGCGCGGGCAACCACGTCGCGTGGCGCCAGCTCGGCGCGCTTGTCATACTCCAGCATGAAGGCCCGTCCGTCACCCGCCACCAAGCGCGCCCCTTCACCCCGCACCGCCTCGCTGATCAAGAAGGATTTCGCTCGCGGATGGTAGAGGCAGGTCGGATGGAACTGGACCATTTCCATATTCTTTATCGGCAGACCCGCCCGCCAGGCCATCGCGATACCATCACCGGTCGCTAGGTCGGGATTGCTCGTGTAGCAATAGACTTTGCCCGCACCGCCTGTGGCCAATATCGTGTGCGGGCTGCGAACGGCAAAGACTTCGCCGGTACGGCGATCCAAAAAATAGGCCCCCACGCAGCGGTTGGTACCGGGCAATCCTATCCAGCCCGTGGTTACCAGGTCAATGGCCATCGCAGCCGTGTAGATTTCAATGTTGGGTGTTTCGTGTATACGGGCGACCAATGCCTTGATTACCTGACGCCCCGTAATATCGCCCGCGTGCAGGACCCGGCGTGCGGAGTGGCCGCCTTCCTGGCCCAGATGATAGTTACCCGTGGCGCGGTCCCGCTCGAACTGGACGCCAAACGCTTCCAGTTCGCAAATGGCCGCCTGTGATCCCTCAATAATGGCGCGCACGGCCGATTCCCGGCACAGGCCGACCCCGGTATGGAGAGTGTCTTGGATATGTGCCTCCAATGTGTCGTCCGGCAGCGCCACACAGGAAATCCCGCCTTGCGCCCAGTCGCTGTTGCTATCGTCCAGGGCGCATTTCGTCGCTAAAATCACACGCCCGCTCCCCGCCAGCTTGAGGGCCGCCGTCAGGCCGGCCAGTCCGCTGCCCACTACCAAATAGTCCCCGTCAATGGTTTTCATGGCGGCAGATTACCACGACTCTTTGCACGGCGCTAAATTATTTGTCGTCGAACTTGCTAAAAATCAACAGGCTGCGCATGATCATGCAAGTCAATCATAGAGGGAAGCCGCACCCCTGACCTATCGCGCGTTAACATTCGAGGAAGTGGC